>NZ_BCAZ01000031.1:0-72897 GCF_001320205.1 Pseudomonas sp. NBRC 111123 | reverse complement strand
TGAAGCGCACACCCCCGGATGCAACTCAGAAGGTACTGACGAACACCACCTGGCTATACAGGTTGCGGTTGTCATTGCCCAGCTGCGTCCCGCCTTGCTCGGCACTGCGATCCGGTTGGTACAAGCCCACCAGCGGCACGATCATCAGGTGCTCGTTGATCGTCCACTCCGCATACAGATCCACTTCATGCCCGTCGGCATTGCCCAGGCTGCGGTCGAGGGTGTCGAATTTGAAACCCATGATGCCCACGTTGAGCGACGGGGTCGGTTTCACTGTCAGCCCCACTTTCTGAATCCGCGCATTGCTGTTGAATGGCCCGGCATAGTTGCCCGCCACTTCGCCCTGGAACCAGGTGCCCAGGCCGCGGCCCAGCCCGTAGAACAAGGTGTCATAGCCTTTGGAGAAACGGCTGTAGCGGTAGCTGATGTTCGGTTGCCATGGCACGTCGGCGAAGGTCCAGCCCGCTTCCAGGTACCAGGCATCCTCGGTAGCGGTGTGCGGTTTGTCCTGCTTGGCGTACTCGCCGGAGAGGAACAGGTTTTCCACCCCGGCATTGCCCTGGCCGCGCAGGCTGTAGGTCTTCATGCCGTCACGTTCCAGCTGCTGCGGCGAGGCAAACGCCTCGTCGACGTGGGTGGTGCCGATGTAGGTCAGGCCGACCGTGCCGGCATCGGCCACGTGTTCCAGGGTGGCGACGTGCATTTCGGTCTTGGCCTGGGCGCGGTTGTCCGATTGCAGCCACATCAAGTCACTGCGCCAGCCCTGCTTGCCGCCCAGGCGCAACACGGCGGTCTTGTCGAAGCTCTTGCGCGCGGCCAGGTAGTAGGCGCCGCCGCGGTTGAACTGGCCATCGGCCAGGCCGTGGCCGACGTTCAGCGAGTCGCCCTGGATCAGGAAGCCGTCACCGACCGCGACCATCTGCTTGCCAAACGACAGGTCGATACCGTCCTCACCCAGTGCCGGCACCAGGTTGCCGGACTTCCAGCCCAGGTAGGCGTCCTCGATCTTGGTGGTGCGCTCGCTGCCGTCACTGAAGCCGGCGGCGTCGCCATCGCCCCATGTGCCGGAGCTGAGCAGGGCAAAGGCGCCGTACAGCGAGCCGCTGCCACCCAGGCGCTGGTCGCCGCTCAGGCCGTATTTGATGTAGCCCTCGCGCCACGAGGTGGAGCCTGGCTGGTCGCGGGCGATGGCATAGCTTTCTTCGCTGTGGAATGCACCGAACACGGCCTCCACGTTGGCATTGAGGTGGCGCTCGTCATCGCCGTAGAGCTCCACGGCGGACGCCTCCAGCGAGACCCCGGCCAGGACTGCGGCCAAGGTGAGACGAAACGGGCGGTGGTGCATGGTCTGGCTTCCTTTGTTATGGGTTTGGCAGAAGTTCCGAAGACATGCCAACGATCATGCAGGAAGCCCTGGCGCCTGCTTTTGTGCTGGCTGCCAGATGCCTTTGGCACCGTGCCAAGGTGACAGCAGGGCTGAAACGCCGAAGGCCCCGTTGCGGGGCCTTCGTGGAGCGGGAGGTGCTGATTGCGGCCGGTTTGCCCGGTTTGTCAGTTGGCGTGGCGCTTGCGGTACTCGCCGGGGGTCATGCCGAAGCGGGCCTTGAACGCGGTGCTGAAATAGCTCGAGTCGGAAAACCCCCAGGCATAGCCCAGCGACGAGACCTTCTGGTCCATGGCCGGATTGCGCAGGCTCTCGGCACAAAAGTCCAGGCGGCGGTTGCGGATGTACTGGGCGATGACCAGCCCGTGCTTGGCGAAGATGCGGTACAGGCTACGCATCGAGATGCCCACTTCGCGGGCGATGAACTCGGGGCTGAGGCTTTCGCAGGTGATGCTCTGGTCGATCAGCGCCAGGGCCTTGCGGAACATGCGTTCGTGGCTGCCCGGGATGGTGTCCTGGGCAATCGCTGGGCGCAGCAGGGCGATCAGCGCGTCAAGCACGGCTTGGCTTTCGTGGTTGCCCATGTGCTGGGTACGGCCGGCTTCAAGCATCATCAGCCGGGCCATGCTGGCCAAGGGCGTGTTTGCCTCGATACGCCTGGCGCAGGCCACGCCGACCCCTCGGGTGCCGCTTTGCACCTGGTTGCGCGGCAGGATCAACGACAACTGGCGCGAGCGCTGGTGGAAGTGCATGTCCAGCGGTGTGCTGGCATCGATCAGGGTGAGGTCACCGGCTTGCAGTTCGATGCACGCGTCCTGGTGCTCGATGCGCGAGGTGCCGGCCATCTGCAGCACGGCGAAGTAATTGTCCGCACTGCTGGCGCGGATTTCCCGCGGGCCACGGAACAGGTTGACCTGGGTCATGTCGACGATACTCATGGAGATCTGGCCTACCTGGCATTTTTCCAGCTGGCCGACGAAGCCAGGGTCGAGCTTGCGGCCGTTGAAATGGCCGCAGGCTTCGTTGACCTGGCTCAGCCAGGCCTGGAAGTGGTCGTCGGAAACACGGCTTGCAGGAGTCATGGATGCCTCGCAGGGTATGACGTGACGCGGATCGCTCGGGCGAACTCTTGGTCTTCGGGGTATGCATTACAATTCACTTGAATGTTCAAGCAAAAAGCAGGCCTGAAGACCGCCGCGACTGTTCTGATTGCGAGGTAACGTATTGATATAGAACGGTTAAATAGTGTGATCGGGCAGGCGGGATGGCATCGGGCTGATCAGAGGCGCCGTGCTGGCGCTTCGGAATGTAGCAATTTGAAACAGCAGTGTTTCCACCGGCCCCTCAGGTGTGCGGGACGGCCTTGGCCGCCGGAGTGCCGGCATATTGCGGCTTCAGGTGGCCTTGTTCATCGAGCAGATAGGCATCCATGACTTCGCGCACCACCGGCCCGGCAACACGGCCGCCGGCCTCGCCGTTCTCGATCATCACCGCCACCACCACGCTGGGGTGGTCAGCCGGGGCGAAGCCGACGAACAGGGCGTTGTCGCGGTGCCGTTCGAGGGTCTTGTTGCGGTTGTAGCGCTCACCTTGCTTGATCGCCACCACCTGCGCCGTGCCGCTCTTGCCGGCGATGCGGTACTGGGCGCCAGCCGCAGCGGCGCGGGCGATACCGCGCGCATCGTGCATGACCATCTGCATGCCGACGTTGACCTGGTCCCAGGCGTGCTTGTCATGCAGCACGATGTCGGGCATCGGGTTTGGGTCGACCGGGGTCTCGCCACCCACGGTCATGGCCAGGTGCGGGCGGTGCCACACACCCTTGCTGGCCAGCAGGCTGGTGGCCTGTGCCAGTTGCAGCGGGGTGACCTGCATGTAGCCCTGGCCGATGCCGAGGATCAGCGTCTCGCCCGGGAACCACGCCTGGCGACGGGTGGCGCGCTTCCACGCCTGCGAAGGCATCAGGCCGGGCGCTTCCTCGAACATGTCCAGCGAAACCTTCTGGCCCAGGCCGAACTCGGCCATGTAGTCGTGCAGGCGGTCGATGCCGAGCTTGTGCGCCAGGTCGTAGAAGTAGGTGTCGTTGGAACGCATGATGGCGGTGTACATGTCCACCCAGCCATCGCCACTGTGGTTCCAGTTGCGGTACTTGTGGTCGTAGTTGGGCAGCTCGTAGTAGCCTGGGTCGAACACCCGGCTGCCGGGGGTGATCACGCCGCTGTCGAGCCCGGCGATGGCCACTTCCGGCTTGACCGTCGAACCGGGCGCATACAGGCCGCGCAGCACGCGGTTGAACAGTGGCCGGTCGATCGAGTCGCGCAGGGCAGCGTACTGCTTGAAGCTGATGCCCTTGACGAACAGGTTGGGGTCGAAACTTGGGTTGCTGACCATTGCCAGCACGTCGCCGTTGGCGGGGTCGAGCACCACCACCGCACCGCGGCGGTCACCCAGGGCCTTTTCGGCGGCCACCTGCAGGTGCGAGTCGAGGCTGAGGATGATGTCTTTGCCGGGGATCGGGTCCTTGTGGTTGAGCACACGCATCACCCGGCCCTGGGCGTTGGTTTCCACTTCTTCATAGCCCACGTGGCCGTGCAACTGGGCCTCGTAGAAGTGCTCGATACCGGTCTTGCCGATCGATTGGGTGCCGCGGTACTCGGTGCTGTCGAGGGTCTTGGCTTCCTTTTCGTTGATGCGCCCGACATAGCCGACAGAATGGGCGAAGTGTTCGGCCAGCGGGTATTCACGAATGAACTGTGGTTCCACGTCCAGGCCGGGCAGGCGGAACTGGTTGACCGCGATCAGGGCGATCTGCTCTTCGGTCAGGCCGACCATCAGGGTTACCGGCTCGAACGGCTTGCGGCCGCGGCGCAGGTCCTTGTCGAACTGCTTGCGGTCGTCTTCGCCGAGGCTGAGGATTTCGGCCAGGCTATCGAGTACCTTGGCCGAGTCGCCGGCGCGCTCGCGGGTCATGGTCAGGTCGAAGCTGGGCTTGTTGTCGGCCAGCACCACGCCGTTGCGGTCGTAGATCAGCCCGCGCTCGGGGGCGATGGGCAGGATGTGCACGCGGTTGTTTTCCGACACCGCGCTCTGCTGGTCGTGCTGCAGCACCTGCAGCACGTAGAGCCGGCCCACGAGGACCGCGCACAGGCTGAACACCAGGGCGGCGCAGGCCAGCAGCCGGCGGTTGACCAGGTGTTTTTCCTTTTCGTGGTCCTTGAGGGGGATCGGTTGCGGCATGGGGGCTCTGTACGGTAGCGGATTCGGCAGGCGAGGGCTTCGCCCTCGTTCGCGGGCAAGCCCGCTCTCACGGGTACCGCGCCGATCTTGAGCTTGCGCAGTATCTGTGGGAGCGGGCATGCCCACGAAAGGGCCGCCCAGCGGCCCCGGGGCCGGCGATGCTACGCAACCCGGCCCCGCGCCTCAAGGCAAGCGCGACCGGGTCACCGCCCCGGATCGCGCATCCACCCCACCATCAGGGCGTTGACGGCCAACGTGAAGATTTGTTCATGTGGTTTCAGTGTGCCTGTCAGTGCGCGTGATCCACCTGTTTCCGGGCGGGGGCAGAGGCATGCCCGTGCGCCGCTTCGGCCTCGACGATCGGCACTTCCTTGCCGTCGCAGTCGAACAGCTTGCCATCGCGGAAGAAGTCGCCTTCATTGAGCCAGGCCACGTCGTGGTAACGCAGGGTGCGCTCACTGGCGGCGACGAACACCGACTGCTGGTCGGAGTTGCCGGCGCGCAGGTGGTTGAACAACAGGTTGAGCAGGATCGCCATGATCGCCGACGAGCTGATGCCGGAGTGGAAGATGGTCTCGAACCAGCTCGGGAAATGGTGGTAGAAGCCCGGTGCGGCGATCGGGATCATGCCGAAGCCGATCGAGGTGGCGACGATGATCAGGTTCATGTTGTTGCGGTAGTCCACCTGGGCCAGGGTACGGATGCCGCTGGCCGCGACGGTGCCGAACAGCACCACGCCGGCGCCGCCGAGTACGGCGGTCGGTACCGCAGCCACCAGCCGGCCCATCACCGGCAGCAGGCCGAGGGTGACCAGGATGAAGCCGGCGCTGGCCACCACATAGCGGCTCTTGACCCCGGTCACCGCCACCAGGCCGACGTTCTGCGCGAACGCGCTTTGGGTGAAGGAGCCGAACAGTGGTGCCAGGGCGCTGGAAATCATGTCGGCGCGCAGGCCGTTGCCCAGGCGCCGGGCATCGACGTCGGTGCCGATGATTTCGCCCACGGCAAGGATGTCCGCCGAGGTCTCGACCATGGTCACCACGATGACGATCAGCATCGACAGGATCGCCGCCAGCTGGAACTCGGGCGTGAAGTGCAGCACCTCCGGCAGCGCCACCGAAGGGCCGTCAAGCGCCTGGGTGAAGTCGGCCATGCCGAAGGCCATGGCCACCAGGGTACCGATGACCATCGCCAGCAGGATCGACAGGCGTGACAGGCTGGCGCTGCCCAGCTTGCTCAGCAACAGCACGCAGGCCAGGGTGAACGCGGCCAGGCTGATGTTGGCCGTGCTGCCGAAGTCGGCTGCCTGGCTGTTGCCGCCCATGGCCCAGCGTGCCGCCACCGGCATCAGGGTCAGGCCGATGGTGGTGATGACGATGCCCGTCACCAGCGGCGGGAAGAACTGGATGATGCGTGAGAACAGCGGGGTGATCAGCAGGCCGATCAGCGACGACACGATCACGGCGCCGAACACCACCTGCAAGCCATTGGTGCCGTCATTGCCGATGATCGCGACCATGGTCGCCACGCTGGCAAAGGAAACCCCCTGGACCAGCGGCAGGCGGCAGCCGAAGAACGGTACGCCAAGGGTCTGCAGCAAGGTGGCCAGGCCCCCGGCGAACAGTGAGGCGGCGATCAGCATGCCCACATCGGCCGGCGACAGGCCGGCAGCCTGGCCGATGATCAGCGGCACGGCAATCATGCCGCCATACATGGTCAGCACATGCTGCAGGCCGTAGGCGAAGTTGGCGCCAATACCGAGGTTCTCGTCTTCCGGACGAGGTGTAGCGGTAGATGTCATGGTGAGTAGCTCGCTGTTGTTTTTGTTACGCGTCTAACTGCACGGTTTCAGTCGCATTGGGTTCAAACAGGTAAAACGCAGCCGCAGCAAGGCGCGCCGCGCTTTTTCAAGCGCGGCGGCAGGGGCTGTTCAGGTCATTCGCCGCTGACGAGCTGGTAGGCCAACTGGTTGTGGCGCTCCAGTACCCGCGGCAGGTCGATGGTGGTGATACGGCCATCCTGCACCACCACCCGGCCATTGATCACGCTGGTATCGACGTGGGTCGGGGTGCAGAACACCAGGGCCGCCAAGGGGTCGTGCAGGGCACCGGCATAGGCCACGTGGCCCAGGTCGAAGGCGACGAAGTCGGCGATCATGCCCGGCGCCAGGGCGCCAATGTCGTTGCGGTTGAGCACCTTGGCGCCGCCCAAGGTGGCGATTTCCAAGGCTTCGCGGGCGGTCATCGCGTCCGGGCCGAAACCGACGCGCTGCAGCAGCAGTGCCTGGCGTACCTCGCCAATCATGCTGGCGCCGTCGTTGGAGGCCGAGCCATCCACACCAAGGCCCACCGGCACGCCGTGGTCGCGCATCTTGCGAATCGGCGCGATGCCCGAGGCCAGGCGCATGTTCGAGCAAGGGCAGTGGGCGACACCGGTGCCGGTGCGGGCAAACAGCTCGATGCCGTGCTGGTCGAGCTGCACGCAGTGGGCGTGCCACACATCGTGGCCGACCCAGCCGAGGTCTTCGGCGTATTCGGCCGGCGTCATGCCGAATTTCTCGCGGCTGTAGGCGATGTCGTTGACGTTCTCGGCCAGGTGGGTGTGCAGCGATACGCCGTAGTTGCGCGCCAGCACGGCGGCCTCGCGCATCAGGTCGCGGCTGACCGAGAACGGCGAGCAGGGCGCCACCACCACGCGCAGCATCGAACCGTGGCTGGCATCGTGGTAGTCCTCGATCAGGCGCTGCGACTCCTTGAGGATGTCGCTTTCCTTCTCTACGACCGAATCAGGCGGCAGGCCACCCTGGCTGCGGCCCACGCTCATGCTGCCGCGGGCGGCGTGGAAGCGCATGCCGATCTCGCCGGCAGCATGGATGCTGTCATCGAGCTTGCAGCCGTTGGGGTAGATGTACAGGTGGTCACTGGAGGTGGTGCAGCCAGACAGGATCAACTCGGCCATGGCTGTCTGGGTCGAAACCGAGATCATTTCCGGGGTCAGCCGCGCCCAGATCGGGTACAGGTTGGTCAGCCAGTTGAACAGCTCGCCATCCTGGGCTGCCGGCACCACGCGGGTGAGGCTCTGGTACATGTGGTGGTGGGTGTTGACCAGGCCCGGGATGACCACCTTGCCGGCCATGTCCAGGATCACGTCGGCGTGCTGCGGCAGCGTATCGCTGGGGCCGACCTGCTTGATCAGGTTGTCTTCGATATAAAGCCCGCCACCTTTGATTTCACGGCGTTCGCCGTCCATGGTGACCAGCAGTGCGGCGTTCTTGACCAGGAGGGTCTTGGGGGTATGTTGCAGGGAAGCTTGCATCGCTCATGCCTGGCGCAATACGCAGCGACGTTGGCCGATGTCGTAGGCGCACAGGCATGCATGTAAGCAAAGTTTGAAATTTTTGTATACAGAAAAATGCCGGGGCCCGCAGGCCCCGGTTGGCTTCAGCCTGCTTGCACGGGCGCCTTGCTGGCGCCTTTGCGCAGGCCTGTAACGCCCCAGGCCAGGCCCAGCACGGCAGCGATCACCGAGCCTGACAGCACGCCGAGTTTGGCTGCGCCCAGCGAGGCTGGGTCGCTGTAGGCCAGGTTGGCAATGAAGATCGACATGGTGAAGCCGATACCGGCCAGCAGGCCGATCAAGGTGATGCCGCGCCAGTTGACCTGGGCCGGCAGGCTGCACCAGCCCAGGCGCACCATCAGCCAGCTGACACTGATGATGCCCAGCGGCTTGCCGGCCACCAGGGCCACGGCCACGGCGGTCATCACCCAATGGGGCCCTTCGGCCGACAGGTCGATGCCCGACAGGCCGACACCGGCGTTGGCCAGGGCAAACAGCGGCATGATCGCGTAGGCCACCCAAGGGTGCAGGGCGCCTCCTACACGGGTTACCGGTGGTACCAGCTCACGCTGGGCCAGGCGCAGGCGTTTGAGTGGAGCGCTGAGGTCGCCAGTGTCCTGCTCGGGGGCCTTGGCCCGGCCCAGCAGGTCGTTGGTGAAGCGCGAGACCGCATCCAGCGGGCGCTCGCCCAGTGGCATGGCGGCTACCGGGGTCATCAGGCCGAGTATCACGCCGGCCAGGGTCGGGTGGGCACCGGTCATCAGCATGCCGACCCAGGTGATGGTGCCAGGGATGACATAGGCCCAGGCCGAGCCGACGCCGATCTTTTGCAGGCCGATCACCAGCAGCAAGCCGATGGCGGCTACGCCGAAGCCGCTGTAGTCGAGGCCGCCTGAGTAGAAGATGGCGATGATCAGCACAGCGATGATGTCATCGATGATCGCCAGGGCCAGCAGGAATACGCGAATGTTGGACGGGATCGACTTGCCCAGCAGGGCCAGCACGCCGACCGCAAAGGCGATGTCGGTAGCGGTCGGCACGGCCCAGCCTTGCTGCTCGGCTGGCGCATGGCCAAAGGCCAGGTAGATCAGCGCAGGTACCGCTACGCCGCCAACTGCGGCGGCCATGGGCAAGGTAGCCTGGCGCAGGCTGGCCAGGGCGCCTTCGTGGATTTCGCGGCGGATCTCCATGCCCACCACCAGGAAGAAGATGGTCATCAGGCCATCGTTGATCCAGAAGTGCAGGGACTGCGAGAAGCTCAGCGAGCCGATGCCGAAGCTGATCGGCGTGTGCCAGAGGGCATCGTAGCTGGCGGCGGCCGGGGAGTTGGCCCAGATCAGGGCGGCAACGGCCGTGATCAGCAGGACGATGCCGCTGACCGCTTCGATGTGCAGGAAGCGCTCGAAATTGGCGAAGGCGCGTTGGGCCAGCTGCTGGGCACGCGTCAATTTGGTTTTTTGCATAGGCACAAGAACTCCTGCAGGCGGCCCGACCTACACTGTTCTTTAACCTGCGTCACTGCATCTTGCAGCTAGCACCCGGGCGCAATTCTACCGGGCATATGCGCCCAGGCCAAGCGCAGAGCATTGAACCGCGCAATGTCGCTATGCCACTCTCGGGCTGCCGTGCTGGCAGCGCACGACACTCGCCCGGCATGATCGTTCTGGCTGATTACACTGTTGAAAGTCGCCACACAGGGAGTGCTTTGGATGGTCAGCGTGCTGATGGGTCTTGCTGCCGGCGCAGCGGGCCGCCTGTGGGCGAGCCTGGGGTCATGGGATCGGCCTGCCGAATGGAGCGGGCACCCATGAGCAAACCCGGACGCACAATCTCCCTGCAATGGCTGGTGGCCCTGGCCATCGTGCTGGGCATGCTGCTGCTCGGTGTCGGCCTGGCCTGGCAGGGCTATCGCGGCATCAGCCAGGCCCTGGTGGCCGCCGCTGGCGATGCTGCCCAGCAAGTCGGCAAGACCATCGATGAACGCGCCCGGCGCCTGGTCGACCCTGCCCAGAGCAGCATTCGCCTGCTGGCCTTCAACCCGGCCGCCAGCAACCTGCCGCAGCGCTTGGAGCGCTTGCCACAGCTGGTCGAAAGCCTGAATGCCAACAAGATGCTCAGCGCCGCCTACGTTGGTTACCCCAACGGCGAGTTTCTGCTGGTGCGCCGCTTGCGCGACCCGCAGTTGCTGGCCCGCTTTGCCGCGCCGGCGGGCAGCCGCTTCCTGGTGCAGAGTGTCAGCCAGGGCGCGGGCGGCGCGATGCTCGGCGAGTGGCGCTTCTATGACCGCGCTCTGACCCTGCTCAAGGCCCAGGCCATGCCTGACTACCATTACGACCCACGCTTACGCCCCTGGTTCGTCGACGCCAGCGCACAATCCGGTACCGTGCTGACTCACCCCTATGTCTTCTTCACCACCCGCGAAATCGGCATGACCATGGCCCAGCGCAGCGTGGACGGCGCGGCGGTGCTCGGCATGGATGTCTCGGTCGACGACCTGGCCAGCGAAACCCGCGACCTGCGCATGACCCCCGGCACCGAAATTGCCGTGGTCGACAGCCGCGGCAATGTGGTGGCTTACCCGGACCTGCAGCGGGTCATCGTCCATGAGGGCGAGAGCGTGCGGCTGTCGCGGATCGCCGAACTGGGCGTACCCAGCTTGCAGCAGGTTTACACCAACTTGCCCCAAGGCGCACGGCCACAGCTCTATCAGGTAGAGGGCGCAAAGTGGTTTGGCATGCGCGTGCAACTGACGACCCTGGCCGGGCAGGACCTGCAAGTGCTGATCGCGGTGCCAGCGCAGGAACTGCTGGCGGGGGCACGCAAGGTGCTATTCGAGCAACTGCTGTGGACGGTCGCGCTGATGGCCGTGCTGCTGTTGCTCGGCGGCTTGCTCGGCCGGCGTATCGGGCGCCCGTTGCACCAGTTGGCCGACCAGGTGCGTGCCTTGGCCGGCTTCGATTTCAGCCGCGAAGTGGGGGTGGGCTCGCGGGTGACCGAAGTGCGAGAGTTGAGCCAGGTGCTCAGGCGCATGTCCGGCACCATCGGCAGTTTGCAGGCGATCACGCTGACGCTCAGTCGCGAGACCCAGCTGGAACGCATGCTCGATGGCGTGCTGACGCACCTGGTGGAAGCGGCCGGGGTCGGTGCCGGGGCGATATACCTGTTCGATGACCAGCACGCCCACCTGCGCCTGGCCGCTTCCTGCCGGGGTACGGGTTACCCCGAGGAACTGACGCTAGGGGAGGCCGATCACCGTGACCTGGCGGGAACGGTCACACAGGCCCTGACGCTGGGCGGGCGCAGCCTTGCGGTGGTGCTCAATGACCGGGGTCATGAGCTGCTCGGCATTCTCGTCCTTGAATTGAAGAGCGAGAATGCTGAAGTACGGGAGCCGTTCCGCCGCTTCGTCGAAGAGCTGTCCGGCGCCGCTGCGGTGGCCATCGAGACGCGCCAGCTGGTCGAAGCCCAGCAGCGCTTGCTGGACGGGATGATCAAGCTGCTGGCCGACGCCATCGATGCCAAGAGCCCCTATACCGG
Source organism: Pseudomonas sp. NBRC 111123 (assembly GCF_001320205.1). NCBI lineage: Bacteria > Pseudomonadati > Pseudomonadota > Gammaproteobacteria > Pseudomonadales > Pseudomonadaceae > Pseudomonas > Pseudomonas sp. NBRC 111123. Next base: position 61,403 of record NZ_BCAZ01000031.1, on the reverse strand, counting down.
TGGCCACTGCGAGCGTGTGCCGCAATTGGCGCAGATGCTGCTGGACAAGGCCATGCAGGCCGACAGCGGCCCCTTTGCCGACTTCAGCATGACCGAGGCCGAGCGCTACGAGTTCCGTATTGCCGCCTGGCTGCATGATTGCGGCAAGGTCACCAGCCCTGAGTACGTGGTGGACAAGGCGACCAAGCTGGAGACCCTGTACAACCGTATCCATGAGGTGCGCATGCGCTTCGAGGTGCTCTGGCGCGATGCCGAGCTTGCGTACTGGCAAGGCCTGGCCGCTGGCGAAGCCGAGCCGGTGCTGCAGCGCACGCTGGAGCAGTGCCGCGCCGAACTGCAGGAAGAGTTCGCGTTCGTCGCCAGGGCCAATATCGGTGGCGAGTTCATGCAGGATGAGGATGTCGAGCGCCTGCAGCGCATCGGCCAGCGCCGCTGGCAACGGCATTTCGACAACCGCCTGGGCATATCCCGCGATGAAGAACAGCGCTTTGCCGGTGCGGCGCCTGCACCCTTGCCGGTCGAAGAGCCGCTGCTGGCGGACCGCCCCGAGCACCTGCAGCCCTGGGGGGCGCGCAAGCCGCCGGTGGTCAAGGGCGACCCGCGCAACGTCTGGGGCTTCGACATGCGCCTGCCGGCCAACGCCAGCAACCAGGGCGAGCTGTACAACCTGGCGATCCGCCGTGGCACGCTGAACGATGAAGAGCGCTTCAAGATCAACGAACATATCGTGCAGACCATCATCATGCTGACTGCGCTGCCGTTTCCGCGCCAGTTGCGGCGTGTACCGGACATCGCCGGCAACCATCACGAAAGAATGGATGGCGGCGGCTACCCGCGCCGGTTGGGCCAGGGCGATCTCGGCGTCGCCGAGCGGGTGATGGCCATTGCCGATATCTTCGAGGCGCTGACGGCCGCCGACCGGCCGTACAAGCCGGCGAAAACATTGTCCGAGTCGGTGAAGATCCTGGTGTTCATGGCCCGCGACAACCACATCGATGGGCAGCTGTTGCGGCTGTTCCTCGGCAGCGGGGTGTACCTGGAGTATGCCGGGCGGTTCCTGCGCAGCGAGCAGATCGATGAGGTGGATGTGGCGTATTGGCTAGGGCAGTTCTAGTGCACCCGTGGCTACCACGCCAGGATCGCGATCAGCTCGATCGCACACAGTGCGGTAACGCACGCTGCCAGCAACAGGTTGACGGTGATGCCCGAGGCGATGGTCTCGGCACGCAGGCCCGTCACATGGCGCCGGTAACGCCGCCGCAAACGCAGCCAGGCGGCACCGGCGGCCAGCAGGCAGAGCACCGCCGGTGCCACGGCCAACCAGCGATGGTGCGGCACCCACCGCAGGAAGAAGCAACTGCACACGACCATCGCCATGATGGTGCGCCGCCACGCCAGCAGCGTACGCTCCGGCTGCAACCCCTCATCGGCGTGGGCGAGCTGCGGGTCAGGCATGGAAGAACACCGCGTAGGCAAAGAACGCCATCACCAGCGAAACCCCGATCGACAACGCCGGGGCGATCAGCGGGAACGGCAGCGGCCGCTTCTGGCGCATCGCCCGCTCCACATTGAGCCAACGGGCGAAGGCCGGCAGGCTCAGCAGCAGGGCCAGGCTGATCAATGCAACCGCCAGCAGGCGGCGGGTGCCGGGGCTGAAGATTTCGGCCGTGAACATGTCCACGGCGATGCCGCTTGCCAGCAGCGCCAGCGCGGTCCTGATCCAGGCGAGGAAGGTGCGCTCGTTGGCCAGGGTGAAGCGCGGGTCCGGTTCCTGGCCGTCGGCGAGGAGCTTGCTGGCCAGCCAGCCGCGTGAGGGCTCGGTGTTCTTGTTCAAGGGCAGTCGTCCTCCTCGGGTAAGGTCGGTGGGCGCTCAGTTTGAGTGGCAAACCCTGCCAATGTCCATGGTTCGCCAGCCGCTGGCGCTATTCGTACTCCGTTACGCCGCTGATATGCCGCCCGGCGACATAGCCAAAGGTCAGCGCCGGCCCGAGGTTGATGCCGCCCGACGGGTACCAGCCGCCGAACACGCTGGCCATGTCGGTGCCGGCCGCGTACAGGCCGCTGATTGGCTGGCCGTCATCGTTCAGCACGCGGGCGTGGCCGTCGGTGCGCAGGCCGGCGAAGGTGCCGAAGCAGCCGGGTTGCACCTTCACCGCATAGAACGGCCCCTGCTCGATGGGCGCCACGCAGGGGTTTGGGCCCTTGTGCAGCGGGTCGCCCTGTTTGCGGTTGAAGGGTGTCGAGCCACGGCCGAAGGCCGGGTCCTGGCCTTGGCGCGCATGCAGGTTGAAGGTTGCGACCGTAGCGCTCAACCCGGCGGGGTCGATGCCGCAAGCCTGGGCCAGCTGTTCAAGGGTCGTGCCGCGCTTGAGGTAGCCGCTGCGCAGGTGTGGCCCCACTGGCAGCGGCGCGGGGCGTACGTAGCCGAGGCCGAAGCGGCGAAGGAAGCGGTGGTCGCAGATCAGCCACGAACAGACTTCTTCGCCTGGCGGCACGGCAGCGACCATCGCAGACACATAGTCGTAATAGCCGTGCGCCTCGTTGACGAAGCGCTTGCCGTTGGCCAGCACGCCGATGATGCCTGGCTTGCCACGTTCGATGATGTGCGGGAAGTGGCCGATACTTCCGTCACGGTGTGGCACTTTCGATACCGGCGCCCAGGCCACCGGTGACTTCAGGTCAGTGGCCACCACGCCACCGGCCGATTCGCCCAGGCGCAGGCCGTCGCCGGAGCAGGACTGCGGGGGCAGGGCGAGGTTGTCGTGGCCGCTGGTATCACGCGGGAACAGCTGCCGGCGCCGTGCGGGGTCATTGGGGAAGCCGCCGGCTGCCAGCACCACGGCCTTGGCACGTATCGCCCGTTCGCCTTGCGGGGTTGCAAGGCTCGCCCCCAGCACTTTGCCGTCTTCCATCAGCAGGCCCTTTGCTGCTGTCGACTCGATCATCCGCACGCCCAGGTCGTCAGCCGACTTCGCCAGCCGGGCCACCAGTGCCACGCCGTTGACCAGGTGCATCGCCCGGCCGTGGCGGGCCAGATGATAGAGGTGGCGTGCGAAGCGTTTGCACACGTGCAGCAAGGCGCGCGGCGAGCGGGTCATGTTGAGGAAGGCGGCCAGGTCCGCGCCGGCCATGATCGGCATGCCCATGAACGAGGTTTCGCGCAGGGTCTTGCGCAGGCGCGGCAGCAGCGCGCCAAGCTGGCTGGCGTCGTATGGCGCGGCAATCACCTGGTGGCCGCCGAGGGCAGCGCCGGGCGTGTCGCCATGCATGTCGGGGATGCCGTTGCCGTCGGCGAACTGCAGTGCCGTGTGCTGCTCGAAAAAGGCAACCATGTGCGGGCAGGCTTCGAGAAACGCATCGACGCGCTCGGCATCGTAATGCGTGCCCAGTTCGTTGCGCAGGTAGGTGCGCGGTTGCTCGATGTCCTCGATGATGCCAGCGCGCCGGGCCAGCGGATTGCGTGGCACCCAGGCCCAGCCACCGGACCAGGCGGTGGCGCCGCCGAGTACCGGGTCCTTCTCGACCAGGATGACCTTCTGCCCATGCCAGGCGGCCGTGACCGCCGCTGCCAGCCCGGCTGCGCCAGAGCCGATGACCAGTACGTCGCAGTCGCTTGGGAACGATTCGGCGGACATTGCGGTGTCTCCTGAGTTTTAATTGGAACTGAATTCCACAATATTCATTTCAAGTGGAAGGTACTGCAAGGCCAGGTGGCAACTTCTGGTCGATTACCGGACACTTGAATGCCTGAAGCTCGCGGTAGCTATCGACGGCATGGAATCATCTTCTAGAATTCGGCAAATTTTCAGGGATATACGTCATGGCTGGTAGTCAGATCGAACGCGCCTTCAGGCTTGTTGAAAGCCTTACCGGCGAACCCCACGGCTTGCCGCTGCAAACCCTGGCCGAGCGCCTGGACATTCCCAAGAGCGCTGCCCATCGCATGCTCACCGAGCTGGTACGCCTGGGCTATGTCCGGCAGAACCGCGACAACAGCCGTTATCAGCTGTCCGCCAAGCTGGTGGCGATGGGCTTTCGCTACCTGGCCAGTAGCGGCGCCGACATCATTCAGCCCATTCTTGACCGCCTGGCCCAGGACAGCGGCGAGCTGGTGCGACTTGGGGTGATCGAAGGCAACCGCCAGACCTGGATTGCCAAGTCCCAGGGTGCCCGTTCCGGGTTACGTTACGACCCGGACATGGGCCGTGACGCGCCGTTGTTCTACACCGCCTCCGGGCACGCCTGGCTGGCCAGCCTGAGCGATGAAGAAGCGCTGCAGATGGTATTGCGCCAGGGGATTGCCGACCCGGCCGAGTTCGGCCCCAATGCGCCGCGCTCGACCGATGAGCTGCTTGCCTACCTGCACCGTGCCCGTGAGCGCGGCTATGCCTGGGTCGAGCAGACCTCGGCCATCGGTACATCTGCCCTGGCTGCCGTGGTCCGCCGCCCGCAGAGCGACGAGGTGATCGGCGTGCTCAGCGTTGCCGGCCCCAGTGCCCGCCTTGCGCAAGCCCGCCTGGCCGAGCTGGCGCCGCTGCTGCTGGCGGCGGCCGAAGAGCTGTCGGCAGCCAGTCGGGCGAGCGAATTGTTCGCCTGATGTGCATTTCTGGTCGGTAATCGCACGGTCTGTTGAGAGGGGCGTTCTGAAAAGCTGAACTTGGTTCTACATTGTGCAGTGCCGATTATGGAACTTGGTTTCACAATCTGCACCACAATAAGGACAAGAGGACAGTGCGTTGAACTCACCCCTACGAATCGCCCTGATCGGTGCCGGTATCATGGGCCGCCAGCATTACCAACATCTGCGCAGGCTCGCGCAAGCCCAGCTGTGCGCCGTGGCAGACCCGGGCCCACAGGCCGAGGCTTTCGCTGCCGAGTGCGGGGTTGCCTGCTTCGCCGATCACCGGCAGATGCTCGAACAGGCGCGGCCCGATGCGGTGATCATCGCCAACCCCAACAACCTGCACGTGGCCTGCGCCCTGGATTGCGTCGAGGCTGGTGTGCCGGTGCTGGTGGAAAAGCCGGTGGGCGTGCACCTCGATGAGGTTCGTGCGCTGGTCGAGGCTTCGCGCCGCCGGGGCGTGCCGGTGCTGGTCGGCCATCACCGGCGGCACAACCCGCTGATCGCCAAGGCCCACCAGATAATTGGCGAAGGCAAGCTGGGCCGGCTGATCAATGTCACCGCCCTGTGGCAGCTGCAAAAGCCCGACAGCTACTTCGAAACACCCTGGCGCCGCGAGCCGGGGGCCGGCTTTCTGCTCACCAACCTGATCCACGACCTCGACCTGCTGCGCCACCTGTGTGGCGAGGTGGTGCAGGTGCAGGCCTTCACCCGCAACGACGTGCGCGGCTTCGCCAACGAAGACAGCGCGGCAGTGCTGCTGCAGTTCGCCAACGGCGCGCTGGGCAGCCTGACCGGTTCAGACGCAGTGGCCGCGCCATGGAGCTGGGAACTGGACTCCGGTGAAAGCCCGATCTACCCCCGGCAGGACGGCCAGCCCTGCTACCTGCTGGCCGGCACCCACGGGGCACTGAGCATTCCGCAGCTCAAGCGCTGGCATTACGCCGAGGCCGGCTCAGGCTGGCACACGCCGTTGTTGCAGAGCGAGGAAGCCATCCCCGCAGGCGAGGCGCTGACCTTGCAGTTGCAACACTTCATCCGCGTAGTCCAAGGCACAGAAGCGCCGTTGATCGATGCCGCCGACGCTGGCCGCACCCTGGCCCTCGTCGAAGCAATCCGCCAGGCAGCCGAAACCGGCCGGGCCTGTGCGCCAGAGCTGATCGCCTGATCTTTCGTCCTTAGGTAAATGACATGACCGACCGTATCTTTTCCCTTGCTGCCTTGACGGTGCTCGAACTTTCCCCGCCAGAAATGGTGGAAGCCGCCGCCCGTGCCGGTTACAGCCATGTAGGCCTGCGCCTGGTGCCAGCCACCGAGCAGGAGCAGCACTTCCCGTTGGTGGCTGACGCCGACCTGCGCCGGCAGACCCAGGCGCGCCTGCGCGACACGGGCATCAAGGTGCTGGACCTGGAAATCCTCCGGCTCAAGCCCGACACCTGCGTAGCCGATTTCGAGGCGATATTGGCAGTGGGGGCCGAGCTGGGTGGTACCGAATTGCTGGTGGCTGGCAACGACCCGGATGAAGCGCGCCTTACTGCACGTTTTGCCGAGCTGTGCGACCTGGCAGCCGGCTATGGCATCCACCCGCACCTGGAGTTCATGCCCTGGACCGACGTGCGCGACCTGCGCCAGGCCATGCGCGTGGTGGCCAACGCCGACCGCGCCAATGGTTGCGTGCTGGTCGACGCCTTCCACTTCAACCGCTCACGCTCTGCGTTGGACGACCTGGTCCAATTGCCAGCGCAGTGCATGCGCTATGCCCAACTGTGCGACGTCGCCGGCCCGGTGCCTGCCGACATGGACGAGATCCTGCGCCAGGCGCGCAACGAACGGCGCTTCCCAGGGGAGGGCGATGCCGACCTGGTGGGGCTGTTACGTGGTTTGCCGCCGACCGTGCCGCTAAGCCTGGAGATCCCCACCCGGCAGTTGATGGAGCAGGGCATCAGTGGTGAGCAGCGTGCGCGCATGGCACTGGAGAAGGCCAAGGCCGTACTCGCCAGAGTCTGAGCTCATGGCACGATGTACGTGATCGACGGCGAGCCGGCTCTCACAGGCTCATCACCAGCTTCCAGGCATGCGCTGTACCTGTGGGAGCGGGCAAGCCCGCTTGTGTCTTGGCGAGGGGATAGAATCTGAAGTGAGAGCGGTGAATGGCAAGCTGATAGCCCGAGGTGCCTTGAGCACGTGTGGGAGCAAAAGCTGCCATTCACCGTTCCACTTTGGCGAGAGCCCGAACAGTTGGATGAGGGCCGTAATCTCGAATCACAAGCGTGGGCCAAGCCAAAGCGCTCTCACTCCTTGAGTTTAAGAGGGTTTGGCCATGTCTTCCTCTGTCGGCATCGATGTTTCCAGTGCCACACTTGCCGTTCACATCCGCCCTGAGGGTGTGAACTTCAGTGTTTCCAATGACTTGAAAGGATTTCAACTGCTCGTCGAAAAGCTTGGCGGGTATGCAGTTTCAATGGTTTTGCTCGAAGCTACCGGTGGTTACGAGTGCAATGTCCTCAAAGCGCTGCAGGATGCCGACTTTCCGGTTTGCCGGATCAATCCCAGTCGTGCCCGGGACTTTGCCAAGTCGATGGGTAAACGCGCCAAGACCGATGCTGTATTTGCACAGGGCAGAGGTGTGGCATGGCCTAAAGCGGGAACCTTCAACGAACAGCAGTCGATTCCAGTAACCACAGCTGAGCAATGGGCCCGGGCGAACCTTGGCGGAAAGTGAGCCCGACTACAGATAGCTGACTTGCCGAGAAACGCCTCGGCTCGACAGTGATGCCTTCGTACGTCTCATCGTGTGCGTGCCGTACATCGCTGGATCAAGGCCAATAGCTTCTATCCACACGTTGACGATTCGGGCGTATTGGCGCTTGGAAAGAGGCGCTGAGGCGTGTAGCCGGCTTGGAAAAAGACAATCCTCGCTGTGCAGTTGGGCTTGATGTATCCAGGCCTGTAGGGCCAGCCGCGTTTGCTCTGTAATCTCAAACTGCACGGGGCCGCTGGGTTTTCTGCTGCATCACTGTCGCTCGCGATGGCACGTGCTCCCCCTGTAAGGGAGGACAAGGATGGTCAGCTCGACCCCAGAGGCACTAACCGCCCCATAGCGGACACTTGATCCGGTGTAGATCCAGTCCATTCTCATTTGAGCGGCCTAGCCAGGCGCGCTGAACAAAAGGTCGCCCGAGGGCGACCTTTTGTTCATCAGCAGGTGACCAGGTTAATCCTTGGTAACTGCATCCTTTACTTCACCGACTACCTGCTGCGCTTCGCCCTTTTTCTCCTGCAGTTTACCTTTCAACTCCAGTTCCGTGTTCCCGGTGGCCTTGCCTACGGCTTGCTTGACCTTGCCGACAGCTTCGTTAGCCATGCCTTTTACTTTGTCCGAAGTGCTGCTCATGGTTTTCTCCTTAAACAATCTTCAGTGAAACGTGGGTTGGATGAGACATGCCTGCATCGATTGAATTGCGTGTCACGCAGCGGTGACAGGGATCTTGCGTGAAGACAACGCGAAGCGGCCTACTGCAAAGCTCAAGGCGGCTCCGATCAGCAGCGTTACCAAGGTGCCCCAGGCCGCTTTCGAAACATTGCTGGCGGCGACCTGAGCCGCTTCGCGTGCCTGCTGTTCTGCCTGTTCCTTCAGAGCCTTCACCTGCTCGGCGGCTTGTTGATAAGCACGGGCGTAGTTATCGACCACTTGCTCGGCCTCCTGCTGGCTCTTGCCGGTACGCGCAGCAACGATGTTGACCAAGGCTTCCTTGTCTGCAGCGCTCAGGGCAGGCTCACCCGCCTTGCGTACCCGCTCGAACCACTGCTTGAGCTGGTCGATGGCCAGGGTCGGGTTTTCGGCCGCGACCTGGCCTGCAGACTCACCTTGAGCCTGAACCTGATCGGCCTTGTGCTCCAAGGTCGAGGGATTCAGCTCAGCCTTGCCGGACTGCTCCAGCGTTTTGCTCAACTGCGCTTCCAGGCTGTCCCAGTCGAGCGAGATACCCTGCTTGTTCAGTTGCTCCTTGATGCCTTGGCCTACACCTGGCGCGGCTGCAGCGACGCCGTCGGCGGCGAGCGAGAGGCCTTTGCCGGCAACGTTGCCAGCGGTGCCAACCACGCTGCCGGCTAACGAGGCCAGCAGCCAGGTAGCCATCAGCGTGGTCACTGTCCAACTCAACAGACCATGCAGGCCTCCCCGGGTAGGTGCGGTACGGCCAGCCACCCAGGCACCGGCAGCCACCGAGAGCAGCGTGCTGATGAACAACCACACCCCCGCGCCCGTACCAAAGCCGCGCAAGGGGTTGCCTTCAGCCATCGGGTCCACGGCGCCGGCGCCGATGGCCGTTCCCAGCACACTGAGTATCAGGTAGCTGGCCAAGGCGATGGCGCCGCCTGCGAACACGGCGCTCCAGGATACCCGCAGCGTGCTGACAGCATTGGCTGGGGCGGTCACATACGATTCAGTCATCTATGCATCCTCGTGAGTTGAGACTGGCAGCACCAGCAACTGATACCGCTGGTGCAACGTCAGGGCCAGTTTGCAGGTCCCATGCAAGGCTGTATTGGCGCATCTGCACCTGATCGATTAGTGCATCCGCACCACCCTTGGCCTGCCTGCAGCCATTAAGCTCCAGGTATGACTTACCTGCGCAATGGAGAACCGCCATGAGCGACGCCGTGCTCGCCCGAGAGACCAACCGCCGCCAACTTCAGCAGATCATCGCCGGATTGTCCGATGGTGTGATCCTGCTGGAAGTCGACCAATCGATCATCTGGGCGAACGAAGCGGCCCTGCGCATGCATGACGTCGACAGCCTTGAGCTGCTGGGTAGCAACGCTGAGGCTTATCGCGAGCGCTTCGCCCTGCGCTACCGCAACAACCACCCGCTTGAAGCCGAGCAGTACCCTATTGCTCGTGTGGCTGCTGGGGAAGTGTTCAGCGACGTGGTGGTTGAGGTTACGCCCGTTGGCGATGAGGAGGCGCGCAGCCGGGTACACCGGGTGCGCAGCATGGTGCTGGCGGACAGCAAGGGCGATGCTGAATCGCTGGTGCTGATCATCGCCGATGCCACTGAATGGGCCAGCGCCGAACAGCGCTTCGAAAAAACCTTCAACGCCAACCCGGCCCCTGCAGTCATCTGCCGGCTTAGCGATCTACGCTTTATCAAAGTCAATCAAGGTTTTCTGGAGATGACCGGCCATGTCCGGGAGAACGTCATCGGCAGGACTGTCTATGAGGTGGATGTGCTGGAAAACGCCGAGCGCAAGGAGCTGGCGATCGAGCGGCTCATAGAGGGTGCGACCATCCCGCAGATGCAGGCCGAATTGCGCTTGCCGGATGGCGGCACGAAGCTGGTCATCGTGGCCGGGCAACCTCTGGACATGCATGAGGAAGATTGCATGTTGTTCTCTTTCACCGACCTTGAGCCCAGGCGCAAGGCGGAAAATGCCCTGCGTCAGAGCGAGGAACGCTTTGCCAAGGCGTTTCGCCTGAGCCCGGTGCCTACCCTGTTGTGCAGCGCCGACAGGCAGCAGCTTATTGATGCCAACGAAGCCTTTCTCGACACGCTGGGTTACACCGCTCAGGAGCTGATCGGCAAAACGGTGGCTGAAATAGAGTTCATGGACGATCGGCGCGTCATGTCGCAGGTATTCGACGTGCTGGAAAAGACAGGCCGTATCGAAGCGCTAGACCTGAAACTGCGCAAAAAAAACGATGAACGACTCGACTGTGTCCTGCAGGCCGACAGCGTTAGCCTGCAAGACTCGCCCTGCTACCTGCTCGTACTGATGGATATCACCGAGCGCAAGCGTTCAGAACTGGAGTTGGTCGAGGCGATCGAGACGGTCATGCAGGATGCGTCGTGGTTCAGCCAAACCCTGATAGAGAAATTGGCCAACGCGAAACGAAGGAATACCGGTCGTTTGCCGGATGCATCGTTTACCGACCTTACGCGCCGAGAGCGTGACGTGTTGGCGCTCATTTGCGAAGGCCTTGCCGACAAAGAAATCGCTGCGCGGTTGAACCTGGCGCTCAACACCGTACGCAACCATGTGTCCACCGTTTATTCCAAACTCGACGTCCATAGTCGTAGTGAGGCGATAGTCTGGGCTCGGGAACGAAGGTTGTTTGCAGGGTAACCATCGTGGTCTGGCGCCCAACAGCCGCAGGAGCTTGGCTTAACCTCGTGGAGGAACTCAACCTCTAGTCCGCGTTCATCCACTCCAAGGTGGCAGGAAACCTCGCTACGAAGCGCGTGCCGGACGCAGACGTAGAGGTGACTGATAGCGTCCCGTTGTGACCGGTCACAATTTGAGAGGCGATATACAAACCAAGCCCCAGGCCCTCTCCGCGACCACCACCAGCCGACCTCTTGAACGGCTGGAACAGTAGCGGTAACAAAATGTCGGGAATTTCTGGGCCATGGTTCATCACTGACAGGACTATATGCTTTTCTTGCATGCTTGCGATGACCTCTATCGGCTGATCACGCGCACCGTGAGCCACTGCATTGCCCAACAGATTTGAGAGCAACTGCCCCATTCTCCCGGCATCACAAAAAACCCCAGGTGAAATCATCACCTGATGATGGATGTTGACGGTGGGATGACTCGTCATGATTTCATTGATGACGGCAATAAAGACGTCACCCAGGTTGTCCACCAACGTCCGCTTGACCGGAATACCTCCCCCCAACTTTCCTCGGGAGAAATCCAGGACATCTTCAATCAAGTTATTCATCCGCTGCGAGCTTTGTCGTATAGCAGTGGCCAGCTTCTGCTCGCGACCGGCGGGAAGCTTAGCCTCCAACAGATCGGCGCTCATTCTGATAGCGCTCAGTGGCGAGCGGAGGTCATGTCCCAGTACGGCAATGAATTGCTCGCGAAAGATGCCCGTCTCAGCTGCATCGGCCAGTTCGATGGCTTTGGTCTCTAGCTCCGCCACAACGTCTAGTTGAACGGCTATTAACTGCGCAAAAAGCGTTAGGGTTTTGCACACCGCATCTTCATCAAAATGGGCCGGAACCTCATCGATAGCACAGAGCGTCCCGAAGAAATCTCCGTTTGTCCGGGTGATCGGAATGGAGACGTAGCTTTCCAGGCCGTAGGTCTGAGGGGTGTGGTGGGTGGAGTACACCGGATGCTCACTGGCATATTTGAATAGAACGGGTTGGCGATGCTGACGAATTTCATGGCAAATCGTCGTTTCCAGCACTAACTCGCCGCCAGGTAGAAGCCCAAAATCAATGGAGTCGTCGACGGCGCAAGCCACCCATTTCGTCTCGGTCACACGCGCAATCGCCGCGAAGCGCATGCCGGTAATATGCTTCACCATATTGAGAATAAGCGGCACAGCCTCGATCTTGGCGATCGTACTGATGTCGAGTGAAAAGTCAGACGGATAAGGCATCAATGTCGCCGATTGGATGACTGGCAAATTGGAATTAAAGCGTAAGCGCCCGGTTTTAACAATGAATCTGGACGCTAGGCAGGTGAACGCCAGCGTTGACCCTTTCGTTCGCCATCGACCCACCACAGCTTCGGGTCGGTAGCGGTCAGTGGTGACAGGCTGCTTTGGACCCATAGCGGACATCTGAAGGCCGCCACTGACCACAGAGCGTTGGGACGGTGGTATCCGCCAGGGTCGAAATCGCTTCGCTCATGAAACGATGCTGCCACACACAATGACTGCCAGATCCCAACCACTCGCCAGCCCCAGCATGTCTGGGCCTTACGCCAGCCAATAACGTTATGGCCCACATCTGAATCTTGTATTTCATCTGCACGCGCACAGCTGATTAGCATCGTCGATGTCTTCCTGTCGACGAGAACAACAACGTGAACCTTGGAACGATCATTACCCGAAGTGCCCGCTATTGGCCGGACCACATCGCCGTGGCGGACAGCCAGAGGCGCGTCACATACGCCCAGCTGGAATGCCGCAGCAACCGCTTGGCCTCAGCGCTGGGTACGCTGGGCGTGGGTATCGGCGAGCATGTGGCGATTCTCGCCGCCAACCGCGTGGAGCTGGTCGAAGCGGAAGTGGCGCTGTACAAGGCGGCGATGGTCAAGGTGCCGATCAATGCGCGGCTGTCAGTGGATGAAGTGGTGCGGGTGCTGGAAGACTCCTGCAGCGTTGCACTGATCACCGATGCCCGTTTTGCCCAGGCGCTGGCAGCGCGGCGTACGGAGTTGCCGCTGCTACGCCAGCTGATCGTACTGGAAGGCGAGGGCGGTGATCTGGGCTATGCCGCGTTGCTCGAGCGCGGCAGTGAGGCACCGCTAGGCCTGGACCCGGCCGACGATGCGCTGGCCGTGCTGCATTACACCTCCGGCAGCTCCGGTGTGCTCAAGGCTGCGATGCTGTCGTTCGGCAACCGCAAGGCGCTGGTGCGCAAGAGCATTGCCAGCCCCACACGGCGCTCCGCGCCAGGCGACGTCATGGCCCATGTGGGGCCCATCACCCATGCCAGCGGTATGCAGATCATGCCGCTGCTGGCGGTAGGCGCCTGCAACCTGCTGCTCGACCGTTATGACGACCGCCTGTTGCTGGAGACCATCCAGCGCGAACGGGTGACGCGGCTGTTCCTGGTGCCGGCGATGATCAACCGCCTGGTCAATTACCCCGGCGTCGAACGCTTCGACCTGTCGAGCCTGAAGCTGGTCATGTACGGCGCCGCGCCCATGGCACCTGCCCTGGTGAAAAAGGCCATCGAACTGTTCGGTCCGATTCTCGCGCAAGGTTACGGCGCCGGTGAAACCTGTTCGCTGGTCACTGTACTGACCGAGCAGGACCACCTGGTGGAAGACGGCGATTATCGGCGCCTGGCCTCCTGCGGGCGGTGCTACTTCGAGACCGACCTGCGAGTGGTCAACGAGGCGTTCGAGGATGTGGCCCCGGGTGAAGTCGGCGAGATCGTGGTCAAGGGCCCCGACGTGATGCAGGGCTACTGGCGGGCCCCGGCGCTCACCGCCGAAGTGATGCGCGACGGCTATTACCTTACCGGCGACCTGGCGACGGTCGACGCCCAGGGGTACGTGTTCATCGTCGATCGCAAGAAGGAAATGATCATCTCCGGCGGTTTCAACGTGTACCCCAGCGAAGTGGAGCAGGTGATCTACGGCTTTCCCGAGGTGTTCGAGGTGGCGGTGGTCGGCGTGCCCGACGCGCAGTGGGGTGAAGCGGTGCGCGCGGTGGTCGTGCTCAAGCCCGGGGCGCAACTGGAGGCCGCCGAACTGATCGAGCGTTGCGGCCGGGCGCTGGCCGGTTTCAAGAAGCCGCGCGGCGTCGACTTTGTCAGCGAACTGCCGAAAAACCCCAATGGCAAGGTGGTGCGCCGCCTGGTCCGGGACAACTACTGGCAACACAGCGAACGTCGTATCTGACCAGGGAGCATCACCATGTATCAACCCAGTGAAAAGGCTGCGCAGATTATCGAAGCGATCGAGGGTTTCGTCCGCGATCAGGTACGCCCGCTGGAACAGCAGGCACAGCTGGACTGGGCGCGCCCGCACCCCCAGCCGGTGCTGCGGCAGGTGTGGAAGCTTTCCAGCGAGCAGGGCCTGTACACCGTCATGCTGCCCGAAAGCATGGGCGGGGCCGGCCTGAACGTGGCCGACCTGTGCGCGGTGAAGGAGGCCACGGTGCTGACAGGCTCCATGCTTGCCTCACACGTATTGGGCGAGCTGTCGGGGCCACCGCGGGTCGGCCACCTGTTCAAGGTGGCCAGCCCCTACCAGGTCGAGACCTTTCTCAAGCCAGTGTGCCGCGCTGAAAAGGCTGTGTGCTTTGCCTTGACCGAAGCCGAGGCCGGCTCCGATGCCACCGCCATTACCACCCAGGCCCGCCGCGACGGCGACCACTATGTGCTCAGCGGCAGCAAGCGTTACATCTCTGGCGCCACCTACGCCGACCTGGCAGTGCTGCTGGCGGTGACCGGGCCGGGGAAGGGCGCCCAGGGCATTTCGGCGTTCTTCGTCGACCTCAACGGCCCGGGTGTGCGAATCGACAGCGATTACTCGGTGATGTCCGGTGGCGGTGCCCACGGCGACATCGTGCTTGACCAGGTGCGCGTGCCCGCGGCCAACCTGATCGGTGAAGAGGGGCAGGGGTTCAAACTGGCCATGGGGCGCATCACCCTCAACCGCCTGCTGCATTGCCCGACCCTGCTGGGCATGGCCGGCCTGGCGCTGAACCTGTCGATCGAGCATGCACGCAGCCGCAAGCAGTTCGGCCAGCCGATCGCCATGTTCCAGGCGGTCAACCACATGATCGCCGACATGGCCACCGAGCTGCACGCTGCGCGCAGCATGGTCTACGCCACGGCCCAGGTGAACGACGCAGGGGGCGATATCCGCACCCAGGCGCCGATGTGCAAGCTGTTCGTCTCCGAGGCTGCCTTCCGCATCGCCGACAAAGCGGTGCAGGTGCACGGCGGCGCGGGGTTGCTGCAGGGCCACCCGGTGGAGTGGATTTTCCGCGCCACGCGGATGATGCGTATCCTTACCGGCACCAGCGAGATCCAGCGCAACACCATCGCCAAAGGCGTGCTGATGCCTGCCTGAACGACGGGCCGCCCTTGCGGCGGCCTTTTGCAACACCCCACAACAATAACAAGAGTACTCGCCATGACTGCGGATTCTTCCCTGCCCAACCCCCGTACCGCCTGGCTGGTGGCCGCGTTGCTGGCCCTGCTGATGCTGGTCAACTTTCTCGACAAGGTGGTGATCGGCCTGGTGGCGGTGCCGATGAGCGCCGAACTGGGCCTGACGGCCACCGAGTTCGGCCTGATCGGCGGCGCCTTGCACTGGTTCTTCGCGATCTCCGCCGTGGTTGGTGGCTTTATGGCCAACCGGCGACCCACCCGCACCTTGCTGTTGGGCATGGGCCTGTTCTGGGCGCTGATCCAGCTGCCGATGCTGTTTGCCACCTCACTGTGGACCATCGTCGCCTGCCGGGTGCTGCTGGGCATCGGTGAGGGGCCGGCATCACCGGTCGCCACCCATGCACTGTACAAATGGTTCCCCAACGACCGGCGCAATCTGCCGGTGGCCCTGCTGCATGCGGGCAGTGCCATGGGCCTGCTGGTGGCGGGCGCAATGATTCCCTGGGTCAGCCTGCATTACGGCTGGCGCACCAATTTCATCATCCTTGCGCTGATCGGCCTGGTCTGGTGCCTGTTGTGGTGGCGGCTGGGCCAGGAGGGCACCCTGGAGCGCCTGCGTGCCAGCCAGCTCAAGGCCGATGAACCGGCGATTCCCTATCGCAGGCTGCTGGGCGACCCCAGCGTGATGGGCAACTATGTATGCCACTTCGCCGCCAACTGGTCGCTGGCCCTCACCCTGACCTGGGTGCCCAGTTACCTGCAGGTGGGCCTGGGTATCGACCCGCTGCAGACCGGGCGCATCTTCATCATGTTCGTGGTCGTGACCACGCCGCTGAGCTTGCTGCTGGCCTGGTTCTCCCAGCGCCTGATGGGGCGCCGCGTGCCGTCACGGGTGGCACGCGGCGTGTTCGTTTCGGTGTGCCTGATACTGGGCGGGTTGTTGTCGGCGTCGCTGATGCTACCTGGCTTGAGCACGGCTGCAAGGGTCGCGGCGCTGACCCTCAGTGGTGGCCTGGCGTTGGTCATGTACTCCGTGGGCCCGGCAATGCTCGCCGAGTTCACCCCGGCGGCTCAGCGCGGCGGCATCCTTGCCATGGGCAACGGCATCGCCTCGTTGGCCGGGCTGGCAGCGCCGGTGGTGACCGGCTTGCTGGTCCACGGTGCGGGTAGCGAGCACCCGGCAGGGTATGCCCAGGGCTTCCTGGTATGCGGCGCGGTACTGGTGGTGGCCGGGTTGGTGGGCCTGGCCACCATGAACCCGCAGCGCACCCAGCAGCGCCTGCGCGAGTCTGCTGCCGCTGGCAGGCAGGCGCGCGCTCAGACCGCCAGCTGAACGCCGAGCACCGACTCCAGCGGATCGGCCTCCTTGCCGATCAGTTCGCCCCGCCAGCGGCCGCTGTTGACCAGGTCGATCAGCACGCTGCGCACCAGGTCGCGTAGGCAACCGGCAGCGAACGACAGGGGTTTGTGCTGGGAGTGCGCCAAGGCGATGGTGCGGCTGATGGGGGGGGCGACGATGCGCCGTGCCGCCGTGGGTTCGAGCAGTACGCTCAGCGGCGGCCAGTTGCTGATGGTCGCCGCCAGGCCGGCGCGCACCAGGCTGGCGATACCGGGTGCCGATTGCTGCTCGTAGGTAGCGACCAGGGGTACGGCGGCTTCCATGGCGGCTTGCTCGATGCGTCGGCGCAGGTGCAGCGCCCTGGGCGGCAGCACCAGCCGTGTGGCGGCGGCTTCGGCGAGGGTTATGGTGTCGGGGGTGCCAGGGGCTGATGCGCCGACCCAGTACAGCGCCTCGGTGAAGATGGGTTCGGCCTCCACATGGTCGAGTTCTTCGGCATTGGGCACCACACCGAAGTCCACCTTGCCCAGCTCGATAGCCTGGCCGCCTTCACGGCTGAGGCCGTCCCATACGGTCAGACTCACGCCGGGGAAGCGCTGTTCGGCGCGCCTGACGATTTCTGGCAGCAGCAGGTCGGCGGCCGTGGCCGGGATGGAAATGGCCACGTGGCCCTTGGGGTCGCCGCGGCTGGATTTCAGCTCATCCTTCACCGAGTCGAGTTTCTGCACCACCTGACGGGCCACTTCGTAGAGCTGGCGCCCGGCATCGGTCAGGGCAATGCCATCGTGCTGGCGGTCGAGCAGCTGCATCTCCAGCTCACTTTCCAGCAGGCTGATCTGCCGGCTCAACGCCGGCTGGGCAATGTAGGCGCGACGTGAAGCCGAAGAGAAGCTGCCGGCTTCGACGATGGCGATCAGATAGCGGAGCTGTTTCAGGGTCATCGGAGCGGTTCCAAGGGTATGCCGAACTGATATGGCACGTATCCGTACACGTTATTTGTGGGGTTCGAAGCGCGGCTCCTAGTATCACCCCGAAAGGGCGTGCCAAGGCAAGCCCGGCCTGGACACCAAAACAACAAGAGGCCAAGCCCGATGAAACCATTCGCCCTGATGCGCAGCTTACTGTTTGTCAACGCCAGCCTGCTGAGCCTGTACGTGGGGGCCACGCCGCTGCCTGCAGACCTGACGCCGGTGGGTGCTGAACGCGGCCCCAGCAGCGATGGCCGCATACCGGCCTGGAACGGCGGCCTGCAGGCGGGGCAAGTGTCGTTGGCGGTCAACGGTACGCCGCTGGACCCGTACGCCGATGAGCAGCCGCTGTATGTGATCACCGCCCGCAACTACACCCAGTACCGGGAGCAGCTGACGGCGGGACAGGTGGCCTTGATGCAGCGTTACCCGCAGTCGTTCCGGCTGCCGGTGTATCCCTCGCACCGCAGTGTCGCGGTGCCGCCACCCGTGGCCGAGTGGGCCCGGTACAATGCGGCCAGTGCCCGGTTGGTCAATGACGGCAACGGTGTGGAAGGCTTTGCCGGCGTAGTGGCATTCCCCAGGCCCGAGAATGGCCTGCAGGTGCTGTGGAACCACCTCACCCGGCCGCGCAACGGCAGTTACAGCCTGGCCTCGGACAGCATCACCCCGCGTGGCGATGGGCGCTTCGCGACGATGAGCCTGCAACAAAACTTCGTCCGCCCCGACGTACTGGAAGGCGGCCAAGCGGGCAACGTGCTGTATTACCTGAGTTACCGCATGACCGCGCCGTCGCGCCTGGCGGGCGATGCCGTGGTGCTGCACGAAACCCTCGATCAGGTGGCCCAGCCGCGCCTCTCGTGGCTGTACAGCAGCAGCCAGCGGCGGGTGCGGCGCGCGCCGGCGCTGGCCTACGACAGCATCACCCCGGGCACGGCCGGCCTGCGCACCGCCGACAGCCGCGACATGTTCAACGGCGCCCCGGACCTCTACCAGTGGACCCTGGTGGGCAAGAAGGTCCTGCACGTGCCGTACAACAGCTATCGCCTGGCTTCGCCCCTGCTCGGTTATGCTGCGCTGATCGGGCCGGGGCACGTCAACCCGCAACCCACCCGCTACGAGCTGCATCGGGTGTGGGAGGTGGTGGGCACCCTCAAGCCTGGGGCGAAGCATCTGTACGCCAGCCGCCGCTATTACCTGGACGAGGACAGTTGGGCCATCCTCGAGGCGGACTTCTTTGACCATAAAGGCCAAGTGTGGCGCACCGCCCAGGCCCACAGCTACTACCACGTGACCGGGCAGGCGCTGGTCAACGCCATGGAGGCGATCTACGACCTGCGCAGTGGCCGCTACCAGCTGTCTGGCCTGACCAACGAGCAGCCAAGGCCGTACGCCTTCGACGTGCGCACCAGTGCTTCCTACTTCTCCCCCGGCGCATTGCGCAGCCAAGGGCTGCGTTGACACAGGGCTCTGATAAATGCCGATCACCGTCATACCCCTTGGCAGCGCTGGTTGCTGGGGCAGGGCAAGGCGCCCGACCCGCGTTTTACCCTGGCCAATGAGCGTACCTTCCTTGGCAGCGTGCCTCGCCTGGCGTAGCGCAATGTGGATGTTGGCCGGCATGGCGGCGCTGCTGGCGCTGCCGGGCCGGGCCCGTGAGCGCGGGGTGTACCGCCGAGGGCTGGGCATGCTGCATCGCGAGCAGGGCCACGCAGCCGCCTGGGGCGTGCTGCTCTGTGCCCTGGTGGTGGCGGGCCTGGTGCTGAGCGTGTGGTTGCGCCGCTCGCTTTAGGGCGGCGCTGTGGGTGATTCAGGGGGTGACGATATTGAAGCGGCCGTCCGGCTCGTCCAGCCCTGCCATGAAGCGCATGAACTTCACACGCTCGCCACTGATGTCGATATCACCCACTGTCGCTTCCTTGAGAAAGCCGGTCTGCTTCAGGGCGATGCGGTCCAGAGTAGCCTTGCTCATTTTCACTTCGACATCCGCCTGCCCGTGGCGGGTGTGGTCGCGGTGGGTGAGCACGCCGTTGCGCAGGGTCAGGGCGTAGTCTTCGTTCAAGTCGGTGAAGTGCCAGTTGATGGTCAGGTCCTGCTCGGCGGCCTTGGCAGCATCCACGCGTACGCCCAGGTAATCGAAGAACAGCGTCGGGGTCAGGGCGCGTACCAGGTCGTCCGCGCTGCCGCCTTTGCTGGCGGCCGGCGCCACACCGTTGCGCAGCTCTTGCGCACCGGTCAGGTAGGCGTTGCGCCAGGTGGCGTTCTCGCTCTGGTAGCCCAGTTGCTCCAGGGCGTCGGCCTGCAGCTCGCGCGCTGCGCTGTTGTCGGGCTGGGCGAATACCAGGTGCCGGGTGAGCTCGGCAACCCAGCGGTAATCACCGCTGCCGTAGGCCTCACGGGCCAGGGTCAGCACCCGCTCGGCGCCGCCCAGGGCCTTGACGTAGTGCGCGCCGGCCTCGCTCGGTGGTAACGGGTTGAGCGTTGCCGGGTTGCCGTCGTAAAAGCCCATGTAGCGCTGATACACCGCCCGAACGTTATGGCTGAGCGAGCCGTAGTAGTCGCGGCTGTACCATTTACTGGCCAGCCGTGGCGGCAAGGTGGTCAGCGCGGCGGCGATCTCGGTGGGGCCAAGGCCGCGGTTGATCAGGCGCAGGGTCTGGCTGTCGATGAAGGCGTACATGTCGCGCTGATCAGCCAGGTAGTCGCGGATCGCCGCGCCGCCCCAGGTCGGCCAGTGATGCTGGGCAAAAACCACTTCTGCCTGCTCGCCATAGCGCAACAGCGACTGGTCGAGATAGTGCGCCCACACCTTGGCATCGCGCACCTGGGCACCGCGCAGGGTCAGCACATTGTGCTGCACGTGGGAGGCGTTCTCGGCCATGCACAGGGCCTTGAACTGTGGGAACCACAGGTTCATTTCCGCAGGCGCCTCGGTGCCAGGGGTGAGCTGGAACTCGATGTCGACACCGTCGATGCGCAGGGTCTCGAAGGGCTGTTCGATCAGCCGGGTCGGGGCAATCAGGCTAATCGTGGCATTGGCCGGCACACCCTTGCCCAGGCCGGCATCCACCTGGCCGCGTGGCCCGCGTGGCAGTGGCGCGCCGTACATGTACTGCGCCCGGCGCTTCATTGCTGGCCCGGCCAGCACGTTTTCGCTGATGGCATGTTCGAAGAAGCCCTGCGGGGCGATGACCTGCACGTTGCCGGCCTTGACGTCCGCCTCGTCGATCACCCCACGCACCCCTCCGAAATGGTCGACGTGCGGGTGGGTATAGATCACCGCCACCACCGGCCGCTGCGGGCGATGGCGAAAGTACATGGCCAACCCGGCCCTGGCGGTTTCCACCGACAGCAACGGGTCCATCACGATCAGGCCGCGCTCGCCTTCGATCAGTGTCATGTTGGCCAGGTCGAGGCCGCGCACCTGGTAGATGCCTTCGCTGACCTTGAACAACCCGGCAAGGGTGTTGAGCTGGGCGATGCGCCACAGGCTCGGGTTGACCGTGGCCGGTGCCTCGCCTTTCAGGAAGGCATAGCGCTGCAGGTTCCAGACGGTTTTGCCGTCGGCATTGACCACGGGCTGGTCGAGGGCTTCGAGCAGCCCGCGGCGGGCATTGTCGAAGTCGCTGCGGTCGTCGAAGGGCAGGCGCTGCAACCATTGCTGATTGCTCTGGCGGGTGAGGTCGCTGGCGTCCTTGGCCGGCCCGTCGGCCAGCACCGTGTGAGGCAGGGCCAATGCCAGCAGGCAGGGCAGTGTACGTAGGCGCATGGGGTGGTCCTTGTTGTTCTGAGACGAACACTCTAAGGACACAGCTCGCAGGCGAACCAATACCACTCTTGCATGGCCACCCATGCCCAAATGCAATGGCTCAGCCGGCACCAATGTCCATGATGCGCGCCACCAGCCAGGCGAGTGCCGGGTCGTGCTGGCGATGGGCAAGGTACAACAGCTCCAGCTGGAAGGGCTCCAGGGCGAACGGCAGGTCGAATACCTGCAGCGGCAGCAGCCGGGCGAAATGGCGGGCCAGGGCGGTGGGCAGCACCACGCACAAGTCGGAGCTTGCGGCCAGGTGCGCGGCCTGCAGGTAATTGGGCGTGGTGTACACGATGCGCCGGGCCAGGCCCTGTTCCCCCAGCCATTGGTCGACCATGCCACGGGTCTGGCCGCCGTGCACCCACAAGTGGCGCAGGGCGAGGAACGCTTGAAGGTCGAGGGTGCCATCCACTTCGGGGTGGCCCTGGCGCACCGCCACGCGCAGGGTTTCGCTGCGCCAGTGGCGCCGCTCGTAGCGCGCGGGCACCTCATCGAAGCGCCCCAGCACCAGGTCGAGTTCGCCGCGATCGAGGGCTTCGGCGGGCAGATTGGGCGTCAGGTGCAGCACATCCACGCGCAAGTGCGGGGCCTGGATTTGCAAGGTGGTCAGCAACTTTGGCATGCACAGCTGTTCGGCGAAGTCGGTGAGCGCGATACGCAGCTGGCGGTGGCTGAGCTGCGGGTCGAAGCTGTCGCCGGCACCAAGGGTCTGTTCGATCTGCAGTAATGCCGCGCGAATCGGGCCTTCCAAGGCCAAGGCGCGCGGGGTGGGGCGCATGCGCCGACCCACGCGCACCAGCAGCGGGTCGCCTAGCAGGTCGCGCAGGCGCGCCAGCGCATTGCTCACCGTCGGCTGGGTCAGCGCCAGGCGTTCGGCGGCGCGTGACACGTTCTGTTCACGCAGCAGCATGTCCAGAACGCGCAGCAGATTAAGGTCGAAGTTGGCTATATTCATGCGAAAAATACATGGGATGGAAAATGAGAATTTCAAAAATAGTAGGCGCCTGACTAGGGTGAGGGCAATGCCTTCACACCTCGAATCAGGAGCGTCACCCGTGAGTACTCCCTACAACGTTCAGCAGGCGGCGGTGATCGGCGCCGGCACCATGGGCCGCGGCATCGTCATCAGCCTGGCCCATGCAGGCCTTGCGGTGCTGTGGCTGGACAACGACCCCAGCGCCACCGAAGCCGGCCTGGCGATGATCGCGCAAACCTGGGCACAGCAGGTGGCCAAGGGCCGTATCGATCAGGCCGAGGCCGACGCTTGCCTGGCGCGGGTGCGCCAGGTAACGGCTTATGATGACCTCGCCGACGCCGACCTGGTGATCGAAGCGGTGTACGAGAACCTGGCGCTCAAGCAGGCCATCTTCCGTACCTTGGACAGCACGCTCAAGGCCGACGCCATCCTTGCCAGCAACACCTCGGCACTGGACATCGACGCCATCGCCGCCGTCACCCGGCGGCCCGAACAGGTGCTCGGGTTGCACTTCTTCAGCCCGGCCCATGTGATGAAGCTGTTGGAAGTGGTGCGCGGGGGGCGCACTTCGCCTGCGGTACTCGAGGCGGCCCAGGCCCTTGGGCAGCGCATGGGCAAGGAAGTGGTGGTGGCTGGCAACTGTCCAGGCTTCATCGGCAACCGCATGCTCGCCAGTTATGTGGGTGAGGCGCGCAAGCTGCTGCTCGAAGGCGCCACGCCGCGGCAGGTGGATGAGGCGTTGCAAGGGTTCGGCATGGCCATGGGCCCGTTTCGCATGTACGACGTGATCGGCATCGACCTGGAGTGGCGGGCGCGTCAGCTGGCTGGCAAAGGCATGGAGGCGCCGTTGGCCCAGGTCGATAATAGCCTGTGTGCGCTGGGGCGCTTCGGGCAGAAGGCCGGCCAGGGTTACTACCGTTATGCCCCTGGCAGCCGTGAGGCGGTGCACGACCCCGACGTCGATGCACTGGTGCTCAAGGTTGCCCATGACCTGGGCGTGCGTCGGCGCCAGATCGACGACGAGGAAATCCGTGAGCGCTGCGTGCTGGCGCTGGTCAACGAAGGGGCAAAGATACTTGAGGAGTCGGTGGCCAGCTGCAGCGCTGACATCGACCGGGTCTACCTGAATGGCTACGGCTTCCCGCACGAGGTCGGCGGGCCGATGCGCTGGGCCGACCAGCAGGGGCTGGGCTTGCTGCTGGCACGCCTGGAACGCTTGCAGGGCCTGTTCGGCGAGCACTGGCGCCCGGCCGGGTTGCTGATGAGCCTGGTGGCTGAGGGTAAACAGTTGGCCGACGTCCGCGAGGGCCGCGCATGAACTACCGAGCCCCCCAGCGTGACATGCACTTCGTGCTGCATGAACTGTTCGATGTGACGGCGCACTGTGCCCGCCTGGGCAATGAGCTGGACCGCGAAACCATCGATGGCATTCTTGAGCAGGGTGCACGCTTTGCCGGCGAAGTGGTTGCGCCGCTCAACCGCCAGGGCGATGAGCAGGGCTGCCGCCTGGAGCAAGGCAACGTGCGCACACCGGATGGCTTTCGCCAGGCTTACCGGCAGTATGTGGAGCAGGGCTGGGGTGGCATGACCGGCCCGCTGGAACATGACGGCCAGGGCCTGCCGCAAATGGTTTCGGCGTGCTTTCACGAAATGCTGATGGGGGCGTCGCTGTCGTTTCGGATCTATTCCGGCCTGACCGAGGGCGCCGTGCTGGCCTTGCACCGGCATGGCAGCGCGGCGCTCAAGCGCGATTACCTGGGCAAGCTGGTCAGCGGCGAATGGGCCGGCACCATGTGCCTGACCGAGCCGCAGGCCGGTACCGACCTGGCGCTGCTGCGTACCCGTGCCGAGCCGCAGGGCGATGGCAGCTGCCGCATCAGCGGCAGCAAGATCTTCATCAGCGGCGGCGACCAGGACCTCACCGACAACATTGTCCACTTGGTGCTGGCGCGCCTGCCGGATGCGCCGGCCGGTGTGCGTGGCATCAGCCTGTTCCTGGTGCCCAAGTTCGAATGTACCGAAGGCGGAGGGCTGGGCCCGCGCAATGCGGTCGAATGCGGCGCGCTCGAGCACAAGATGGGCATCAAGGGCGCGGCGACCTGTGTGATGAATTTCGATGGCGCCCGTGGCTGGCTGGTGGGAGAGGCCAACCAGGGCCTGGCGTGCATGTTCACCATGATGAACGATGCGCGTTTCCAGGTCGGCCTGCAGGGGCTGGGCATAGCCGAGGCGGCCTTCCAGGGTGGCTTGGCCTATGCCCGCGAGCGCTTGCAGTCGCGCAGCCTGGCAGGGGCGGTGGCGCCCGAGCGCAGTGCCGACCCGATCATCTGCCACCCTGACGTGCGGCGCATGCTGCTGACCCAGAAAACCCTCAGCGAAGGCTGCCGCATGCTGGCGGCCTTTGCCGCCCAAGCGCTGGACCTGGAGCACGGCGCCTTGCAGCCTGAGGTGCAGGCGGCCGCCGGGCGCCGGGCGGCGTTGTTGATCCCCATCGTCAAGGCCTTCCTTACCGACGTCGGCCAGGAGACTGCCAGCCTGGGCGTGCAGCTGTACGGCGGGCATGGCTACATCCGCGAATGGGGCATGGAGCAACTGATGCGCGATAGCCGCATCACCCAGCTGTACGAGGGCACCAATGGCATTCAGGCGTTGGACCTGATTCGCCGCAAGCTGCTTGGCGACGGTGGCGAACAGCTGCGCCTGCTGATTGATGAGTTGCTTGAAGCGGCACGCAACTGCCGCGCTGACGCGCTGGCCGGGATGGCCCAGGCGGTTGCTCAGCGCCTGCAGGAATGGCGCAACCTGAGCGCCGAAGTGCTCGACGCCTGCCGCTGTGACCCGCAGGAAATCGGCGCGGTGTCGGTGGATTTTCTCGCCTATTCGGGCTACGTGCTGCTGGCCGCGCTGTGGCTTCGGGCGGCCGAAACCGCCAGCGCGGCCTTGGCCGCAGGCAGCCAGGACAGCGCCTTCTACCAGGCCAAGTTGCAGGCTGCAGCCTTCTATTGGCGGCGGGTGCTGCCGCGCGCCAGTGCCCACTGCGAGGCCTTGCGCGGCGGCGCACAGTGCCTGATGAGCCTGGATGAAGCGCACTTTGCCTTTTGACCTGGCCCCGCTGTTCACCCACAAGAACAAGAGGAACATGAACATGCAGCCTTTCAGTTTTGCCACCACCCCCCATCTGCTCTGCGAACCCGGCGCCGCCGGACGCCTGGCGCAGCTGTGCCAGCAACGCCGCGTGCGCCGCGTGCTGATCGTGACCGACCCAGGCATCGTCAACCTGGGCATGCTTGATGACGTGCTGCCTGGGTTCACCCAGGCGCACCTGAGCGTGGCGATCTTCAGCGAGGTCAGCGCCGACCCCAGCCATGCCTGCGTGCTGTCTGCCGTCGGCCGGGCGCGGCATATCGGCGCCGAGCTGATTGTCGGTTTTGGTGGCGGCAGCTCCATGGATGTCGCCAAGCTGGTGGCGCTGCTGGCGCACCCGGCCTGTGACCAGACCCTGGAGGCGGTCTACGGCATCGACCAGGCCAAAGGCCAACGCCTGCCGCTGATCCAGGTGCCGACCACCGCCGGGACGGGGTCGGAGGTCACTCCCGTCGCCGTGATTACCACCGGCGAGGCGGCCAAGATGGCGGTGATTTCGCCCCTGTTGCTGCCCGACCTGGCGTTGCTCGACGCAGAGCGCACCCTGGGCCTGCCCCCGACGATCACCGCCGCCACGGGGATCGATGCCATGGTCCATGCCATTGAGGCCACCACCAGCCAGTACAAGCGCAACCCCCTGTCCAGCCTGCTGGCCCGCGAAGCGTTGGCGCTGCTGGCCAGCAACCTTGATCAGGCCGTGCACAACGGTGGCAACCTGGCGGCGCGCCAGGCCATGCTGCTGGGCGCCTGCCTGGCCGGTCAGGCATTTGCCAACGCTCCGGTGGCGGCGGTGCATGCGTTGGCCTACCCGTTGGGTGCGCGTTACCACGTGCCGCACGGGCTGGCCAATGCGCTGGTGCTGCCCCACGTGATGCGCTTCAACCGCCGCGAAGCGTTCGCCGACTATGCCGCCCTGGCTCCGGCACTGCTGGGCGATCGGCTGGTGCCTGGCGACCCGCATGAGCTGTGTAACCAGTTCATCGATGAGCTGGGGCAGCTGGCGCCACGCTGCGGCCTGCCCAGCCGGCTGCGAGATGTCGGGGTGCCGCGGCACAGCCTGCCATTGCTGGCCGAGGATGCCCTGCAACAGCAACGGTTGCTGGTCAACAACCCGCGCAAGGTCACCCTCGACGACGCATTGGCCCTCTATCAGGCGGCGTTTTGAACATGGCCAGGGAACGCCCGCTGCGCGGCGCCTACCGTCATTTTCAACCGATCACCACGCGCTGGCACGACAACGACCTGTACGGGCATGTGAACAACGTCGTTTATTACGGGTTTTTCGACAGTGCCGTGAATACCTGGTTGATCGAGCACGCCGGCCTCGATATCCACCACGACCCGGTGGTGGCCTACGTGGCCGGGTCCGCCTGCGACTATTTCGCCGCCGTCGCCTTCCCACAACGCATCGAGGTGGGCATCGCTGTCGAACGGTTGGGCAACAGCTCGGTGCACTACGCCCTGGCCGTGTTTGTCGAGGACGAGCCCGAGGCCTGCGCCGCTGGCCGTTTCATCCATGTGTTCGTCGATCGCCGCAACAACCGCCCGGTCACTGTTCCCGCCAAATTGCGCAGCGCCTACGAAAGATTGCTGCCGGTGTAATTGCCCAAGGAGAGCCGTTTCATGCAAGACGCCGTCATCGTATCCACCGCGCGCACGCCCATCGCCAAGGCTTGGCGCGGCGCGTTCAACGACCTCACCACCCCCAGCATGAGCGCCGTTGCCATCCGCGCCGCCGTTGAGCGCGCCGGCGTTGAGCCGGGCGAAGTCGAGGACCTGGTAATGGGCACCGCCATGCAAAGCGGAACCGCCGCCATCAACCCGGCGCGCTTGTCGGCCCTGGCGGCCGGCTTGCCGCAGTCGGTGGCCGGGCAGACCATCGACCGCCAATGCGCCTCAGGGCTGATGGCCATTGCCATCGGCGCTCAGCAGATCCGCGGCGAGGGCATGCACGTGGTGGTCGGGGCCGGGCAGGAGCAGATCAGCCTGGTGCAGCAGGCGCACATGCAGGCCGCCAATGCTGCCCAGGACGCCACGGTGCGGCGCCTCTGCGAGCACGCCTATATGCCCATGCTGCACACGGCCGAGCACGTCGCCAAACGCTATGGTATCGACCGTCACGCCCAGGACCGTTACGCCTTGCTGTCGCAGCAGCGAACAGCGGCAGCGCAGGCGGCCGGGCTGTTCGCTGATGAAATCGTGGCAGTCACGGCGCAGCGCAAGGTCGTCGACAAGGCCACTGGTATCCAGTCCCACGAGCGCGTGCACCTGAGCCAGGACGAAGGTAACCGCCCGCACACCCGGCTGGCGGACCTTGAGGCACTGAAACCGGTGATCGAGGGCGGCTGCGTGACGGCTGGCAATGCCAGCCAGTTGTCCGATGGTGCCAGCGCCTGTGTGTTGATGAGCGGCGCCCGGGCGGCAAGCGCAGGCTGCCAGCCGCTGGGGCTGTACCGGGGCATGGCGGTGGTCGGCCTGGCCCCGGAAGAAATGGGCATTGGCCCGGTGCTGGCGATACCGCGTTTGTTGGCGCGCCACGCGTTGCGGATCGAAGACATCGGCTTGTGGGAGATCAACGAGGCATTCGCCTGCCAGGTGCTCTACTGCGCCGAACACTTGGGCATCGACCCGGCGCGGCTCAACGTCAACGGTGGCGCCATTGCCATCGGCCACCCCTACGGCATGAGCGGTGCGCGGATGGTCGGGCATGCCTTGCTCGAAGGCCGCCGTCGCAAGGTTCGCTACGTGGTGGTGAGCATGTGCGTGGGCGGAGGCATGGGCGCGGCTGGCTTGTTCGAAGTGCTCTGAAGCACCGCCATCAAGCCATAACGAACCGGCATGGCATTGATCCGAAGACGCTATTTGTGAGCGTAATCAAACCTACCTGATACTGCTCGTCACCGACACCGCCGGCCTGGGCGGCCGGCGCGTCCGCGCTGAACCCATCATTTCCCTCTCGAATAAAACAATAAGAGGTTAAGAGTGAGCGCAACCCTTCTATTCTGCCGGCGCCAGGCGCCGCTGGCGGCCCTGTGCTGCCTGCTCGCCACCCCGGTTGCGGGCGTTCAATTCGACATTGGCACGCTGCAAGGGCGTTTCGACTCGGCGCTGTCATTGAGTACCGCCGTGAGCACTGCCAACCCCGACAAACAGCAGTTGCAGTCGGCCAATGGCAACGATGGGCGGCGCAACTACCGCTCGGGCGACATATTTTCGGCGATCTTCAAAGGCACTCATGACCTGGAGCTGCGCCGCGACAGCATGGGTGTATTCCTGCGTGGCACCTACTGGTACGACACCGCGCAGCGCGACCACAGCCAGCGGGCCGTCGACATCGACGACCGCAACCGCCAGGTTTCGGCGAAAACCGCGGGGGCGGAGCTGCTCGATGCGTTTGCCTATGGCCTTTACGACATTGGCGGTGAGCCCGGTTCGCTGCGGGTGGGCAAACAGGTGGTCAACTGGGGAGAAAGCCTGTTCATCCAAGGCGGGCTGAACGTGATCAACCCCTTCAACCAGGCTGCGCTGCGCCGGCCAGGGTCGGAAGTGAAAGACGCCCTGGCGCCCGTCAACCTGCTGTATGTCACGCAGAACCTCAACCAGGCGCTGTCTTTCGATGCCTTCTACCAGCTGGACTGGGAGCAGACCCGGCTGGAGAACTGCGCAACGTTCTTTTCCGGCAACGACTTCATGCCCGAAGGCTGCCAGGGGCTGGATGTCGGCGGGCAGATGGTGACCAACCCGGCCGTGTCGCCGGCCCTGACCCCGTTTGGTGTGACGCTGACGGAAGAGGGCGTGCGCGTGCCCCGGGGCGCCGACCAGGATGCACGCAACAGTGGCCAATGGGGTTTTTCGCTGCACTGGTATGTTGAGCCACTGGATACCGAGCTCGGCCTGTTCGCAGCCAATTACCACAGCCGTTCGCCTTACCTGGGTACGGTCAGCAGCCGCTATTACGCCAATACGGGCTTTGCCCGTGAACTGTGCGCCAATGTTGGTGTGGCACAGGCCAATTGCGGGGCTTTTCTTGCGTCCAGCAACGGGCAGACCCTGGCCGGCGCGCTGCGCATGGGCACCTCGCAATACCGGGCGCAATACCCCGAGGACATCCGCCTGTACGGCCTGACCTTCGCTACCACCTTGCGCAACGGCGCCGCCGTGCAAGGTGAACTGAGCTACCGGCCGAACGTGCCGGTGCAACTCAACGGCAATGACGTGCTGCAGTCATTGCTCAATGCCCCCGGCCGTAGCCCGCTCAACGCCAACGGCCTGCGCCCTGCCACAGACAACACCCCCTTCGACGGTTACCGGCGCAAGGAGGTGACCCAGGCCCAGGTATCGGCCGTGCAGGCGTTCAGCCAAGTCATGGGCGCCAACCAGCTACTGCTGATGGGCGAGGTGGGCGCCACCTATGTAGGCGGGCTGGAGGGGCGTTTCGGGCCGCGCTATGGCCGCTCCGGTGCCTATGGCAACGGCGAACTGGCCGACAACAGCCTGTGCCTGGCGATCTCGAAAAGCCCGGGCGACTGCAACGACGAAGGCTTTGTCACACCCTTTTCCTGGGGATACCGCCTGCGCGCGACCTGGAGCTACCCCAACCTGATCCAAGGCCTGGACATTCGCCCAGGCCTGGCCTGGGCCCATGACGTCAAGGGTTACTCACCGGCGGACAGCTCGGCCTTCAACGAAGGCTCTCGCTCGATCAGCCTGGGCGTGGACGTCAGCCTGGCCAGCCAGTACTGGGCCAGCCTGGCCTATACCGATTACCTCGACGGCGATTACGGCACCCGCGGCGACCGCGATTATGTGGCGTTCAGCGTGGGCGTCAACTTCTAGGGCAACCAAGGAGCAAGGTCATGTCCAAGCGCAGCATGCCCCTTCATCCGCCAACCTGACGGGTATCGCCCTGGTGCTGGCCGGTGCCCTGGCCCCAACCCTGGCGGTCTGTGCACCGACCGGGCAGGGTGTGATGCAGGGGTTTCCTGCGGCGCCGGCGTTGCGGATCAACCAGGCCAATGCCTTTCAGCCACCGTACTTGCGCGGGTCGATGCGCCACGCCCGTGAGGTATCGCCCACCCGTGGCATCGGCCGGGCAGCCACACCGCTGAGCTTGACCGAAGGCCGCGCGGCGGCGCTAGACCCACTGGCCTTCAGCGCCGGTGACCAGCAGAAAGGGCAGTGTTCGTAGATGTAGCGGTTCATCATGTTGACCCCTCCATTAACCTGCCCGGCGTGATGTGCTCAGAACTGCACTGAACGAGTGAGTCCACCGTCCACCAGCAGGTTTGTGCCCGTTGTAAAGCTGGCAGCAGGGCTGGCCAGGAAAACCACGGCCCTGGCTACCTCCTGCGGCGTAGCCATACGCCCCATGGGATTTTCAGCCAGGCATTTGGCAAAGGTTTCGGGCTGCTCCCGCTCGATGTCACCCCATACACCATCTGGGAAGTACACGTTGCCAGGGGATACCGAGTTGACTCGAATACCCTCGCTTGCATGGCGAACCGACAGGGTTTTGCCATAGTGAAGCAAGGCGGCCTTCAAGATGCCGTAGGGTTCTGCGAACATATCAACCTCGCGGCCCGATACGCTCGAGATCAAGACTACCGAAGCTGCTTGCGACTCGCGCAGAGCAGGCAGCGCCGCTTTGATCATCGTGGCACTGCCCAGCAGGTCGGTATCGAAAGCTCGGCGCCAGGTCTGCAGATCATCTCCCCCGGCCAGGGCACTAACGTTTGGAATGACAATGTCGAGCCCGCCCAAGCGCGTCGCCGCATTTTCTACCCAGGCACGAACCTGTTCTGGTTGGGTGACGTCTACGGCAGTGCCCGAGGCGTGCTCACCAAACTCGATCTGGGCGTTGCGCACGCCCTTTTCACCGCGAGCGCAGAACGCAACGTGCGCGCCTTCGGCGAGGAAGAGCTGGACGATTGCTCGGCCAATGCCCCGCGATGCGCCACTGACCAGAACGCGTTTACCCTTCAGACCTAGATCCATGGTTGTTCTCCTCTGTCGAATAGCTCCAAGACGGGGCCCTGGCGAGCCCCGACGCTGGCCTTACTTGCGTAGCTTGTAGGCAATGATCTCGTCGCTGGTTCCGGTTTCCATAAAGGCATGACCAGAAGCAGAAACCAGTACGTACTGCTCGCCGTTGACCTCATAGGAAATCGGATTGGCTTGCGCACCCACTGTCAACACGTCCTCCCACAGCACTTCACCGGTGGCCGTGTCGATGGCGCGGAACAGGTTGTCAGTTGCAGCCCCAACGAATGTCAGCCCGCCCGCCGTGGTCACGGTGCCACCGTTGTTGGGCAAGCCGATATTGAGTGGCAGGTGCGACGGGATGCCGAACGGGCCGTTGCGACGCGCGGTGCCCAGAGGTTCGTCCCATACGGTCTTACCGGTGTCCAGGCTGACTGCACGGATTCCACCGTAGGGTGGCGCCGAGCACGGCACGCCGGTGCCCCAGTTACGCCAGCCGGCATTTACGCTGATCGCATACGGTGCGTTGACCTGCGGATAAGTCGAGGCGCCGCCTTCACCTTTACCTGACTTGCTGCCGGCCTTGTTCAAGGCCGTCTCGTCAGGCTTCGGCGCGTAGATAGGTTTAAGCCCCATCTTGTCAGCCTGCTCTCGCGGGATCAGCTGGTTGAGGTTGGGGATGTCGTTGTAGTTGGCAATCAACAGCCGTCGCACGGGATCGATGGACACCGAGCCCCAATCCGAACCGCCGTTGTAGCCAGGGTATTGAATCCATGGGCGATCGACGGAAGGCGGCGTTAGATAGCCCTCGTAGTTCGCCTGGCGGAACTGAATACGGCACATCAGCTGGTCAAGCGGGGAAAAGCCCCACATGTCTGCTTCGGTCTTGGGGGCCTTGCGCAAGGTGTGCCACTCGGAGGTGGGCTGAGTATCGGCCAGGAAGTCTGGCTCCACAGACCCGCCTTTCGGGGCCTTCACCTCTCCGATAGGGATCAGCGGTTCGCCTGTGGCGCGATCCAGGATGTAGATATCACCTTGCTTGGTCGGCAGCAGCACTGCGGGTACCGGCTTCCCATCCTTGCCCGGGTAATCCAGCATGGTCGGTTGACTGCCCAGGTCGTAGTCCCAGACATCGTGGCGGATGGTCTGGAAGTGCCAGACGTCCTTACCCGTTTTTACGTCTACTGCCACCAATGAGGTGGAATATTTGTTCTCGGCTTCGCTGCGGTTGGAACCGTAATAATCGATCGACGAGTTGCTGATCGGCAGATAGACATAGCCAAGCGCCTCATCGCCAACTGCTGCCGTCCACATGTTCGGCGTGCCACGGGTGTAGGTGCTGCCTTCAGCTGGGCCATGAACGTTGGCCGGGTTAGCCAGATCCCAGGCCCAAGCCATTTTTCCCGTTACTGCGTCATAGCCGCGAATCACACCTGAGGGTGCATCTTCATCCTGGCCGTCCCGAATCTGCGCACCAGTGACAATCACACCGTTGACGATGGCGGGCGGTGCCGTTACTGCGTACCAGCCGGGGACTTTCTTACCCAGACCTTCCCACAGATCAACCGCGCCATTTTGTCCAAAGTCTTTGCAAGGCTCACCGGTATGCAGGTCGACCGCGACCAACCTCGCGTCGAGGGTGGCCTCGACAACGCGGCTGCGGCATTGGGCGGTTTCGGGGAGCTGCGGGGCGGTATATACCGCGACGCCTCGACAGGCTGCTGCGTGAGGAATGGCCTGATCCGGTACGCCCGGGTCATGGCGCCAGTTCTCTTGTCCAGTTGCGGCGTTGATCGAGATTAGGATGTTCTTGGCAGAACACATCAACAGATCGTTGCCCACCTTTACTGGCGTTGTTTCCGGCGAATAGCGGCTGCCTGGGTTCGGTAGATCCCGAGTGTGGTAGACGAAGGCGCGCTCAAGGCGATCAACGTTCTCAGGTGTGATCTGCTTGAGTGGGCTGAAGCGCTGGGCATTGTGATCGCCACCGTAGAACGGCCAGTCGCTGCCGACTTGCGGCACGTCCTGAGCCTGAGCGAACTGCATCTGCAAAGCGCAAGAAACCGCAATGGCTAGCGCGCCACCGCATTTGACGGATGTGAACATGACAGACCTCGTTACGCAGCAGTGCGGGGGGCGCGGCGCAGTGCCGGCGACAGGATAAGGATCAGCAGCAGGATTACGGTCATGGCTACAAGGCGTGGTACCAGACCCCACCAGTTGAGGCCGACCTCCCACAGGGCCCAGATCACTGTCAGCCCCCAGATCACGCCGAACAAATGCAAGGCACCGCGTCTCTGCCTCCACAGCAAGGCAGCGGTTGCCACACACCCCGCGCCCGTCAGGCCGTAGTACCAGCTTCCGCCCAAAGCCATCAGCCAGACCCCACCGCCGAACAGAGCCATGCCGAAAGCACCCAGGGCCAAGGCCAATATGACAGTTGGCAGCCGCCATTTTCCGCCACATCCAGGCTGGGCCAGATCGTTGCTGCGGGACACACTACTACGTTGATTCATGACACTACTGCTTCCTTCATTTGCTAATAAATCAAGCTACAGCCTGATTGCTGGGGGTGACGAACCCGATGGGGCGACGCGTAAAGAACATCGAGAGGATTGCGCCGATCACCAACAAGACGCCCACTACCACGAAGGCCAGGGCGAAGCTGCCGGAGCCGGCGACCACATAGCCGGTCACGATCGGAGCCAGCAGGCCAAAGAGATTGCCGACTGCAGTGATAAAGCCAGCTGCTGTGCCGACATCGTCTTCCGAGCGCACCAGGTCGTTAACCAGCGAGAGGTTCAGGGAAATCGCTGAAGCGCAGGTGGCCAGCGACAGGGTGATCACGAACAGAATCGCCCACGTACTGTCGATCGCCGGCACCAGGAAAATCACCGAAGATGCGAGCAGCACGCAGGCCACGACCAGGCGCCGTTGGCCACGTTCTGCGGCACCTGGGCGCATCGCCTTGTCACTCAGGCGGCCTATGACGATGGCGAGAATGGCCGCACCAAGGTACGGGATGGCGGTGTAGATGCCGCTGGACATCACCGTCAGGCCTTTCTCAGCCTGCAGGTAGGTCGGCAGCCAGGTCAGGAAAAAGTAGGTCGCGTAAACAGCACACCCGTGCGACAGGGCAATCGCCCACATGCTGCTGGAACGCGCGAGTCCTTTGAGGCCAAGGGATACAGCCTGAGCCGGCTCGGCGCCGGATGAGACACTACTCTCAGCAATTTCCGCGCGTTCGGCATCGTCAAGCCATGGGGCTTTTGCAGGATGGCTGTACCACTTCAGCCAAGCGGCCAGCCAGATGAAGCCGAGTGCGCCGGCAACGACAAAGGCGATACGCCAGCCAAACGCGCTGATCAGCCAACCAAAACCAATGGCGCCAATCGCTGGGCCCACCAGGCTGCCGCTGTGGAAGACGGCAGTGGCCATGCCGCGCTCCTTGAGTGGCATCCATTCACGGATGACCCGCGCGCCGGCGGGGTAGGTGGTGGCTTCGCCCATGCCCATGATGAGCCGACAGGTGAGCAGTGAGATGAACCCGGTCGACACTGCGGTGCAGGCAGTGGCTACCGACCATACCCCGATGCCGTAGCCGTTGACCTTTTTAGGGCCAAAGCGGCCTACAAGGTAGCCCATGGGGATGAGGGCCAGAAAGTAGAGCCATACGAAGGACGAGAAGAGGTAGCCCATCGCAACCGGCGAGATATCGAATTCCTCCTTGAGCACTTTGGAGGCAACCGAAAGCGAAACTCGGTCAACGTAGTTGATCAGTGTCAGGGTGAAGAGAAACGTGTAGATCCACACACGCTTTTTCTTCAACAGACTGGTGTCTTTTTGCATCGCCATCACCTTGTAGTTATAGGGACGATCCAGGGACGAGAAACTAGGGGCGTCGGCACAATGGCTCGCTCACCTTGCCCGGGCAGTGGGCAACGCGGTGTGAGCGGCCATCGCCTATCAGAGTCGATCAGCCCAGCCAACGCTGGATGTTTGCGACCATGACTTCTTTCGAAATACCGTAGCGGTCATGGAGGGTCGGCAGCGCACCTGCATCCAGGAACTGGTCAGGCAGCGCCACGTGACGTACTTCCGGTTGCACGCGGGCTAGTAGCAGCACCATGGCTATGGCCTCACCGAGGCCACCGATCTGGGTGTGGTTTTCCGCGACGACAACCAGGCGGCCTTCGCGGCGACACTGTTCCAGGATGGTCTCGACATCGAGCGGCTTGATCGTCGGTACGTGCAAGACCGCAGTGTCGATTGTGTTCTTGGCCAGTTCGTCTGCTACTTCGAGGGCGCGCATAGTCATGAGGCCCGAGGAAATGATCAGCACATCTTTGCCGTCGCGTAGCAGCTTGGCTTTGCCCAGTTCGAATGTGTAGTCGTACTCATCGAGGATGAGGGGCACGCGTCCACGGGGGAGGCGCATGTAGACCGGGCCGTTATGCTCCGCTATCGCGGCTACACATTGCTCCGTCTCCAGTGCATCGCAAGGGTCGATGACCATCATCTGGGGGATGGCTCGCATCATCGCCAAGTCTTCGGTGGCCTGATGACTTGGGCCGTAGCCGGTAGTCAGGCCCGGCAGCGCTGCACAGATCTTCACGTTCAGGTTTTCTTCAGCGATTACCTGATGAATGAAGTCATACGCTCGGCGAGTGGCGAATACCGCATAGGTGGTGGCGAACGGTACGAAACCTTCTTTTGCCATACCTCCAGCCGCAGCCATGAGCAGTTGCTCGGCCATACCCATCTGCAGGAATCGCTCCGGATAGCGTTGGGCGAAGATATGTAAGTCGGTGTACTTGGCCAGATCAGCAGTCATGCCGACGATGCGAGGGTTCTTCTGGCCTGCCTTGACCAGGGCGTGGCCAAACGGTGCAGACGTGGTGCGCTGCCCCTCGCTGGCGATGGAAGCGATCATGGACGACGTGGTGAGCTTCGGCTTTGCTGGGGAGGCGGCGGTCATTGTGGGCTCCTTGGCGCGTGGATCTCATCGAGGACTGCGAGGGCTTGCTGCCACTCCTGGGGCTCGACCCGGATGAAGTGGTTCTTGTCACGCTGCTCCAGGAAGGGCACGCCTTTACCCATCAAAGTGTCGAAAAGAATGACTCTCGGTTTTTCGCCTTGTACCGCCCGCGCGATGTCGAAGGCCTGAATCACAGCCTGCAGATCATTGCCGTCGACGCGTTGCACGTGCCAACCGAACGCGGCCCATTTGTCGACAAGAGGCTCGAACTGGAGGATGTCGTGGGAAGGGCCATCCGCTTGCTGGCGGTTGATGTCCACCAGATTGATGAGGTTGCCGAGCTTGTGATGCGAAGCCGACATGGCAGCCTCCCACACCGCGCCCTCGTCCAGCTCCCCATCGGACATCGAGTTGTAGACGAACGCATCGTTACCTTTCATGCGCAACCCCAGCGCCTGGCCCACCGCAATAGCCAGCCCCTGGCCTAGAGAGCCGCCCGAAATTTCCATGCCGGGTGTGTACGTGGCCATGCCGGACATCGGCAAGCGACTGTCGTCGGAGCCATAGGTTTCCAGTTCATCTTCTGGCAATACGCCGGCTTCCAGCAGCGCGGCATACAGGGCGATTGCGTAGTGCCCATGGGAAAGCAGGAAGCGGTCACGGCCTTCCCACTCGGGTTGATCTGCGCGGATGTTCATGGCGTGGCAGTAGGCAACAGCCAGTACGTCGGCCCAGCCCAGCGCCTGGCCGACATAGCCTTGGCCCTGGACTTCGCCCATACGCAAGGCGAACCGTCGGATTCGCCAGGCATGCGTCGACATCCGGGCAAAATGGTCATTGCGACTCTCGGTCATATTGTTCTCCATTGGTGACCAGCGATCCGGAGTTACTGACGCAACGGATTCATCAGTATCCAGCCGAATTGAGTAACCCGTTGATGATCATGTAAAAATACAGGCTCGACAAAAGGTTTAAATTCGCCAGTCAATGAATTGGATTCACTAATGAAGATCTTGAAAAAGGTACCGCTCTCAGCCCTGAGGGTGTTCGAAGCGGCGGGTCGAACTTGCTCTTTTGTAGAAGCAGCAAAGGAGCTGGATCTGTCGTCAAGCGCGGTAAGCCATGCCATACGCAAATTGGAAGTCGCCGCTGAAGTCTCTCTTTTCACTCGCAGTACGCGCCATACGGCGCTGACAACCGAGGGTGCCATGCTGCTGGATCATGTGCAGCGTGGTTTCGAGGAGATGAGCAGGGGGTTGGCGATTGCGACCAATGAGCCCGCAGTGCCGTTGCGCCTTCACGTGGCACCGACGTTCGCCAGCCAGTGGTTGGTGCCGCGCCTGGCCGGCTTTCTGCGTGATCATCCCGGCATCGACCTGCGGATATCCGCCAGTACTGACTATGCGCTGTTCGACAACGATGATTTCGACCTGGACATCGTCTACGGCGAACCCAGGGTTTCTTCGCACGAGAAGACGCCGCTGCGTATCGAAGAGCTAACGCCCCTATGCAGTCCTGAAGTTGCCCAGCATCTTCGCTCGCCGCAGGATCTGTACGCCCAGTTACTTATCCAGAGCGATGGGCAATCCGTGCAATGGAAAGGGTGGTTTGCGGCCAATGGAATGCATCCTCCGAACAGTTATGGCTTGGCGTTCGATCGAAGCTCCATGGGTATTGCAGCAGCGGCGGGCGGCCTGGGAGTAGTGCTTGAGTCTGACCTGTTGGCTGAGCAGGAGCTGGCAAGCGGTCGGCTGGTCAGCCCGCTTCGGCATGTCAGTAACAGTGTTCGCTACGTTGGCCACTACCTCGTGCATCCTCGGCGGCATAGGCAACCGCACGCAGTGACTCAGTTCAAGCAGTGGCTGTTCAACGAGTTAGCTGTCCCTTGAATGCTAGATGGGGGCTTGGAACGCCTGCATTTCGGGACAAGCTTCAAGTAGGCTGGCCGCCCTGCACCGGCTTTTTTTCGCCCTTATGGCGCTAATTTGTCCAAGATCTGCTCACGACACACGCTTAGCACTTCATCAGCAAGCGGAGAATCGTCCGGGCAGGCTCGAGACAGAATCAAGGCGCCGAGGACGTGCGCAAATGTATCGAGTATTACCGCACGGCTTACTGTGGGCTCGTTTCCCTGTAACACCTCCAGCAGCCCCTCAATTCCAGCCTCGTAAGCTGCTTTGATGTCATCGGGCTGGCGAGCAGCGTCTCCTCCGAGTGCCGCTAGCGTGCAACCTTTCCCTTTCTCATCGCGGTGTTTGCGCGAAAGGTAGAAATTGACGAAGTCGGCCAATTGGATGCCGTGTAACTGCTCGACCGTCTTGTGGATTCCGCAAGTCGCGGATTCGCCCATCAAATCCGCCTTGGACTTGAAGTGCTTGTAAAACCCGCCGTGGGTAAAGCCGGCAGCACCCATGAGGTCGGCAATACCCACGCCATCGTAGCCGCGTTCACGGAATAGCGTGGAAGACGTCTCCACGATGTGGGCCCGATTAGCTTGTGCCTGGGCCTTCGTAACCTTCATTTCTCTGCTGCCTCCGCTATCAAGCCAACCCATATCATACATTGATGATATTCATCATCAAAGGCGTTGACTGGTAAGATTATGATCATCATCATTAGGTCGTGTCTTCCACTGCGAGAGCAAAACCTCATGAGCTATACCCATCTCACCGTTCCGACCCGTACAGTTGAAGTAGGCGGTGACAGCTTCACTTACCGTCGCTGGGGTAACCCTTCTGGTGTGCCCCTGGTCTTCATCGCCCACTTCCGTGGCGGGCTCGATCACTGGGATCCGATCATCACTGATGGTCTGGCTGCTGGACGTGAAGTGATCCTGCTGAACGGAAGGGGTGTAGCGTCGTCGTCGGGTACACCGGCCACGACCATTGAGCAAATGGCGGATGACATCGCAGCAGCCGTCAAGGCTCTGGGGCTGACCCAAGTCGACCTGCTGGGGTTCTCAATCGGTGGTCTGCAGGTTCAGGAGGTGGCACTTCGTCACCCTCAGTTGGTACGCAAGCTTCTGCTGATCGGCACCGGACTGCGCGGCGGTGATCCAACTATGGCGGAGGGTGTGAGAGAGGCCGCTTCCAATCCCGTTCCGACCATCGAAGACTTCCTGTTTCTTTTCTTCGGTCGTTCGGAAACTGCCAAAACAGCAGGCCTGGCTTTCTGGGAACGGCGCAATCAGCGTTCCGATCAGGACACCCCAAGCTCCATTGACGTCGCCCTGGCCCAGGGCGCTGCTTTTGCAGCCTATGTCCAGTCGGCGCAGGGAGAGAACCGCTTCTCCTACCTCCACGATCTCAAGCAGCCCACCTTGGTAGTCAATGGCGTCGACGACGTCATGATCCCTTCGATCAATTCGTGGAACCTGGTGCAGAACATCCCCGATGCCCAGTTGCTGATCTACCCCGACTCCGGTCACGCCGCTCATTTCCAATACCCCGAGCGCTTCCTGAAGCACGCGCTCCAATTCCTGGAAGAGTAAGACCACGCCTGCCGGGCTGCTGCAAGCGGACCGTCCCCTATTTGAGATTACCCACATGACTCAGTCTTTTGACACTGGAATCAAGTACATCGCTGCACCCAACAAGACTCTCAAGGTCGATGGTGTTGCCTTCGCTTACCGTGAGCTGGGACGCAAAGGTGGTGTCCCCCTCATCCTCCTGAACCACTGGGGGGCCGTTCTCGACAACTTCGATCCACGCATCGTCGATGAGTTGGCCAAGCATCACCATGTGATCACCACGGACTATCGCGGCGTTGGTTTGTCTGGTGGCGTTGCACCACTCACCGTCGCAGAAATGGCCCGCGATTGCGTGGCGTTTATCAAGGCGCTGGGCTTCGACAAGGTCGACCTCTTCGGCTTCTCGTTGGGTGGCTTTGTTGCTCAGCAGATCACGATCACCCAACCCGGCCTAGTGCGCAAACTGATTCTGACCGGCACTGGCCCTGCAGGGGGTAAGGACATTGACCAGGTCGCCGTAGTGTCCATGCCGCTGATTGAGAGGGCGACGTCCGAAGGGATCGATCCGAAGACCTATCTCTTCTTCACTTCGAGTGAGACGAGCCAGCAGGCTGCCAACGCTTTTTTGAAGGCCATGCTTGAGCGCCAGATCGACCGCGATGTTCCTGTCACCCAGGAAGTATTCGGTCGTCAACTTCAAGCCATTCAGGCTTGGGGCCAGCAAGCGCCGCAGGACTTGGCTAGCTTGAATATTCCAGTGCTTATCGCCAACGGCGACCAGGACATCATGGTTCCGTCCGAACTGAGCAGCGATATGGCAGAGCGCATTCCCGGCTCTACCCTGGTTATTTACGAGGACGCAGGCCACGGCGGGATTTTCCAGAACCACGCTGACTTCTCTGCGAAAGCGCTCGCCTTCCTTGCTGACTGATCCATTCACTTGCATCTGAAGAAACGCGGGGGGCTTCCCGCTTTTCTTGCTGAAGGAGTTACTCATGACATTCAAAGCGCTGCTTCTGACCAAAGAGGGCGAATCGGTCTCGTCGAACGTGGTTGATTTCTCCGAAGGGGATCTCATGCCAGGGGACGTTACCGTCGCTGTGGAGTTTTCCACGGTGAACTACAAAGATGCGATGGCGCTCACCGGTCGCGGTGGTGTGGTGCGCAGTTACCCCTTGATCCCTGGGATCGACTTCGCCGGTACCGTCATCGAGTCGAGCAACCCGGAATTCAAGGCAGGAGATCGGGTGCTCGCAAATGGCTGGGAGCTTAGCCAGAGCCACCATGGTGGTTTTGCTCAAAAGGCCCGGGTGAAGGGCGAGTGGCTGGTCAAAATCCCGGATGAATTCACCACCAAAGACGCCATGGCCATCGGAACCGCTGGTTACACAGCGATGCTGAGCGTGCTGGCACTCGAGCACGGCGGACTGACTCCCGAGCGTGGCGATATCTTGGTGACCGGGGCCAACGGAGGTGCTGGCTCTATCGCTATCGCGCTGCTGTCGAAGCTCGGCTATCGAGTGGTCGCCTCAACAGGTCGTCTTAGCGAGTCGGACTACCTCAAGTCTCTCGGTGCCGCTGAGGTCATCGACCGTCATACGCTGTCTGAAGCGGGTCGCCCAATCGGGGCTGAGCGTTGGGCCGGTGCGATCGATTCCGTGGGCAGCCACACCTTGGCCAATGTACTGGCCCAAACGAAATATCGCGGCGTTGTAGCCGCCTTCGGCTTGGCTCAAGGCGCTGATCTTCCTGGGTCGGTGCTGCCCTTCATTCTGCGCAACGTCACACTCGCCGGCATCGACTCGGTGAATGCACCGCGTGAAGTGCGCCTTCAAGCGTGGTCTCGCCTGGCACGCGACCTCGATTTGGACAAGCTGGGTCAGACCGTCCAAACCATTGGTTTGGCAGATGTACCGCGTGTTGTTCGCGAGCTTTTTGAAGGGAAGGTGCGTGGACGTACTGTGGTCAACGTGAACGAGTGAGGCCATCACTTCGAGGAGTCGGATAAATGAGTCAGCCTACTGCAATCGTGTTCGGTGTTGGCACTACCCGAGGTGTTGGGGGAGCGGTCTGTAAGCGTTTTGCCCAAGAGGGGTATCACGTCATTGTCACAGGCCGAACCTTGGAAAAGATCGAGGAAGTCGTTGCAGATATTCGGCGTTCCGGCATCGGGAGCGCCGAAGCGTTGCAGACTGATGTCACCGTCGAAGGGCAAGTCATCGCAGCGTTTGACCTTGCGATGTCTCCAGGCGCGGGCCGAGCCCCTGCTGACGTCGTGGTCTTCAACGCGGGCAATAACGCCCTGATCGATTTCACTCAGCTCACGGCCAGCCAGTTCGAGGACTTTTGGCGAGTAGGCTGCTACGCCGGCTTCCTTGTTGGCAGAGAAGCAGCCAGGCGGCTGGTTCCTCTTGGCCGAGGCACCGTGATTTTTACCGGTGCTTCTGGAAGCTTGAGGGGCAAGCCTGGCTTTGCCCACTTTGCCGCCGCCAAGGCGGGATTGCGAATGATCTCCCAGAGCATGGCGCGCGAGTATGGGCCTAAGGGCATTCATGT
The DNA here is from genome assembly GCF_001320205.1 of Pseudomonas sp. NBRC 111123. Taxonomy (NCBI): domain Bacteria; kingdom Pseudomonadati; phylum Pseudomonadota; class Gammaproteobacteria; order Pseudomonadales; family Pseudomonadaceae; genus Pseudomonas; species Pseudomonas sp. NBRC 111123. The sequence goes on along the minus strand of NZ_BCAZ01000031.1, from coordinate 18,967 downwards.
TGCTCACGTCGTGATCGATGGTGGCATCCTGGGTGACCGACTGCGAAATGCCGCCCCGGCCAGGGTGGAGAGCAGCGGGGAAGAAGGGCTGTTGGGATACGAGGCGATTGCTGAGAACTACTGGACGTTGCATCGCCAGCCACGATCCGCCTGGACTCAAGAACTCGACCTTAGGCCGTTCAAAGAAAGTTGGTGATTGCCTGATCACCTGCACGTCGGGCACCTCTACATTTTGGAATGTTGAAGATATGAAAGCGTTTCTGATTGATCGCTACGGCAAAGACGTCGTTGGTGATATCACTGAAGTGCCAGAGCCAAAGGTGGGTGATTTCGATGTTCTGATTGAGACCCACGCTGCAAGCGTGAACGTTCTTGATATCAAAATTCGGAAGGGCGAGTTCAAGTTGATTCTGCCTTTCAAGATGCCCCTGATCTTGGGCAACGATGTCGCTGGCACCGTAAAACGGATCGGTGGGAAAGTCAGCCGCTTCCGAGTGGGCGACGAGGTCTACGCACGTGTAGATCAGGCGCGTATGGGCGGCTTTGCGGAATTCGTGGCCGTCAACGAAGCGGCAGTCTCGTCCAAGCCTACCAATCTGAGCATGGAGGAGGCGGCTTCGCTGCCATTGGTGGCGCTCACAGCCTGGCAGGCTTTGGCGGAAATGGCCAACGTTCAACCAGGGCACAAGGTTCTGATCCATGCCGGTTCCGGTGGCGTCGGTAGCATCGCCATCCAAGTCGCCAAGCACCTGGGAGCATTCGTCGCCACCACCACGAGTACCGTCAATGTGCCGTGGGTTAAGGCGCTGGGTGCCGATGTGGTGATCGATTACAAGACCCAGCAGTTCGAATCGCAGCTGAGTGATTACGATGTCGTGCTCAGTGGGCTGGGGGGGGACGTTCTCGAAAAATCCCTCCAGGTACTGAAGCCAGGTGGTCAGTTGATTTCCATCTCTGGCCCACCCACGCCTGAGTTTGCTGAGCAGCTTCGCCTTTCTTGGCTGTTCAAGCAGATCGTTCATTTGATCAGCCGTGGGATCAGGAAAAAATCTGAGCAGAAGGGCGTCAGCTACACGTTTCTGTTCATGAGGGAGAGTGGTGCGCAACTGGCTGATCTGGCCAAGCTGGTTGAGGCTGGGATTATCAAGCCTGTAGTGGATCGCACCTTCCCATTGGATTCGACGCGTGATGCTCTGGCATACGTCGCGCAAGGCAGAGCCAAAGGTAAGGTGGTGGTGAAGGTGAGGTGATCACCTGAGCACAAAGGGGAGCGAAAGCTCCCCTTTTTTATGGCTGAGGTTTCGTCCTCGCATGGCTCCTCAGCCATATGGGACGTTTCCCGCTTTGGTCATTGCTCGGCGGTCAAGAAGCACACGAATGCTGTGATAATGGCACTCACGAGTACCACTCCAAGCGCCGCATACGCGGACAAGGTGAGCAGGGTGGCGCAGGTGATGGCGAGGGCAGCGCACCCCATCTGCATGAAGCCTAGTAGCGCTGAGGCTGCGCCCGCCTGTTTGCCAAATGGATGAAGCGCGATAGCGGTGCCAAGAGGGTTAAACAGACCCATACCAAGAAGGAAAATGCTCAGTGCAATGCAGAAGAACTTGAAGTCGGTTGGGCCGCACAGTAGAACCAGGCTGCCGGCCAGGGCGACCACCAAGCCGATGCGTGCCACTGTCATTTGTCCCCAGCGGTTGGCCAAGCGAGGTGCGATCAAGCCTGCGGTGAAAACGATCACCACTGTCATGGCGAAGAAAACCCCAAACTGCAGTGACGATAACTTGAACCCTGTGAGCAGGATCGCCGGCGCCATGGAAAAGAATGCGTAGAGCGCGCCGATGACCAAGCTTACAGCCAGGCCTGGTGACATCAGCCTGCGGTCGCTGATCAGCGCGGCATAGCCGCGAAAGACTGCCCCTATCGACAGCGGCGAGCGATTGTCGGGTAAATGTGTCTCTCCCAGGCGCCTGCTGTAAATCAGCGCGAGTACCAACGCCACCATCGCAATGATGATAAATAAGGCTCGCCACCCCATGGCATCACTCAAAATGCCGCCGATCAATGGGGAAAAACCCGGAGCAGCTGCCATTGCGACCATGGTTAAGGAGAGGGCTCGTGCCAGTTCTTCACCGTCATACAGGTCACGAGCGATGGCCCGTGACAACACTGCTGTAGCGCACACGCCCAGCGCCTGAATGCTCCGTCCTGCAATGAGCGCCGGCAGCGAATCTGCCAGTGCGCATACGACGCTTCCGACCATGAAAACGGCCAAGCCGGACAGCACCAGGCGTTGCCGGCCAAAGCGATCCGATAGTGGGCCCACTACCAACTGCCCCAATCCGAAAACCAGGAAAAAGCTACTCAGTGTTCCGCTCACCTGGCTGATCGAGGCCCCCAGGTCGCGCGCCATTGAAGGGAATGCGGGCAGGATGATGTTCGTTGCCAGCGCCCCCATGGCTGCCAGCGCTGCGAGGAGCAGCACAGCACCTGTGTGCAGCGTCGTGAGGTTCGAAGCAGGAATCGAGCTACCGGCTCGGCTAGCAGTAACCTGCGGCATTGGGTCGTCGCTCATGCGCTGTTTGCCTCTCGCTAATGAATTCCGTGCCTCGCGTAGCCTGAGTCGAGAAGGGGCTTGCTGCGACGCCGATCCATGATTATTGTATCTGCAACATTTGTATATGCAACTGTTTGGTGAGGGGGAGCCAATGGGTGGATCCGACGAAAGTGTTCGCTGGCTTGCTGAAGAGGAGAGGGTTCGAGCTCGCCTCATATCTCCCGGCGTTGCATCTGCCGAAGAGGTCGCGAGTCGTTCCGGTATGGAGATATTCAACGCGATTTTCGATGGCGGAACTTCCACAACCATCGATGGGAGACACCCTCAGCTTCATACCCATTCAAATGGGCCCGGGTTAGGCTATTTTTCAGGGCCGCCCGCAGGTACGTCACTACAACCCCATGGGAACGGTTCATGGAGGTTGGTATGCAACGATTCTCGATTCAGCGGTTGGGTGCGCGATCCACACCACGCTACCTGCCGGGAAGGCTTATACGACCCTGGCGCTCAAGGTGAATAGGGTGAGGGCCTTGACTGCGGATGTTGCAGTGGTGCGTGCAGAAGGGAAGGTCATACAGGTAGGGCGGCAGGTCGCGATAGCAGAGGGCCGTATTATTGGCCCCGATGGCAAGCTTTATGCGCACGCCACTACAACGTGTTTGATCTTCGATAATCGCGTCTGACCGGCTGGCGGGATAAGTTGACCGGTTTCGGTGCTTGAATCACGTTCATAGTTGAAGGAACAACACCTGCTGTTCGGAACTACCTCTCTAGGCGGTGAGGCTTTATGCACACTTTCAAGGTCTCACGGTTAACTGCTCAGAGGCGTGGAATATAGCTCATTCTAGATTCGGAGTTTTAATATGAAATACGTTGCATTTGGAAACACTGGGTTGCGGGTATCCCAGGTAGCCCTTGGAACAGGCAATTTTGGCACGGGCTGGGGCCATGGTGCCGATCCAGAAGTCAGCAAGAGCCTCTTTAATGCTTATGCAGAAGCGGGCGGCAATTTCATTGATACGGCCGACATCTACCAATTTGGCGAGTCTGAACAGCTTTTAGGTGAGTTGCTGAAAAGTCGCCGCGACGATTTCGTCTTGGCCACAAAATATACAAGCGGTGCTAACCCCAATGCCAACCGCCTGGTGACGGGTAATAGCCGTAAGGCAATGGTTGCGTCGGTTGAGGCAAGTCTCAAGCGCCTAGGGACTGATCGAATCGACATGTATTGGGTGCATCACCCGGACGGTGTGACGTCCCTGGATGAAATCCTGCGTGGCCTCGATGATCTCGCACGGGCCGGCAAGATTCTGTACGCCGGCTTGTCGAATTTCTCTGCATGGCAGCTCTCCAGGGCTGTGACGATTGCTGAGCTGACCCGCTCCCTGCCAATTGCTGCGGTTCAGTTCGAGCACAGCTTGGTGCGCCGCGAGCCCGAGGCAGACATATTTCCTGCATCCCAAGCCTTCAATCTGGGCATGGTGACCTGGTCACCTCTGGGCGGCGGGTTGCTGACCGGTAAATATCGCAAAGGCGAAGCGGGACGTGCTGAAGCACTTGGCGGAAAAGCTTTCCAGCCAGAAAACTCGGCCCAGAGAACTGAGGTGCTGGACACTGTTATCAAGGTCTCCGAAGAGCTGGGCACCACCCCAGGCCAGGTTGCACTCGCCTGGGCAGGTACTCACGGTTCAGTCCCAATCATCGGGCCACGGTCGCTGTCTCACCTTCTGGATAACCTTGCTGCCCTGAAGCTGCAAATGACACCGGAGCAGATCGATCGCTTGGATATCGTGAGCAGTTTGAATCCAGCAGCCTCGGCACGAACGCCAGTCGTGTGGGGTGGAAAATAAGCTTTCAGCTGTCCCGATGTGCTTGTCAGCCTGATGTTCTTGTTGGCTAAGGGACTTTGGGATAGGGTTGCATATACAACAGTTGTAGGTGCAAGTCTGTCTCATGGAAAACATTCGCAAGCCTCAAGGCTGTACCAACCTGAAGCTCAGACAGCTGACGCGGATGGTAACTCGGCATTACGATGGCTACGTCGCTGCAACCGGTTTGAAAAATACCCAGTACGCATTGCTCTCCTATGTCGTAAGGCTTGGGCCAATCCGTCCAGGTGATCTTGCTAAGCGCATGCAAATGGATGCGTCGACGTTGACCCGCAACACCCAGCCATTAGTGGCCCATGGGTGGATTGAAATCCAAGCGGGAAGTGACGCCCGGAGCCGGGTTGTGGTAGCCACTGAGGCTGGGCGAGCTAAACAGGCGGAGGGCCAGAGGGCTTGGAAGAAAGCTCAAGGTGCCCTGAATGAAAAACTGGGCTTAGAGACCGTCGCGACGTTGCACGCCATTTTGGATGCCGGTATTAAATGCCTGGATGACGAAGTTGATGGGGCGAGCGAATCGAGTCTACCCCGATCAGCCTTGCCGCCCAGCTTTCATACGTGAAGGACGACTGGCGAAGGCAGCATCGCCCTGCTAGCCTGAATCATCGTGTTCAAGAAGCTGTGTTCAATCATATGTTTACGTCATTTAGGGTTCAATATTATATCCGATCATAGGAATCAGCCCAGGCGATCAAGTCGCGATCACCCTTCTGTTCTAGGGAAAGAGGAGCTTCCATGCAAAATATCACTGATATAGAGCCGGCTCAGGATTTGTCATCTTTCATCGGTACCCACTTCATCTATACGTATGCCAATGGCTGGAAATATGAATGGTACGCTCGTAATGCGCACACTTGTGACTACCGAATTCATCAATGACTTTATTGAGGACATGAATCGATTTCGAGACGAGGGCCCCGCGTACCCTTATGTCATTATCAGTGAATTCGCCAAGATAACATTCATGGAGCAGCGCGGAGCCGATAATGATTAAGTTATAAATGCTGCGCCCGGGCAACTTCCAGATGGTTTTCTCGATAGACAAAATTGAGTGCTAGTTGGAGTGCTCATAGCATACGTTGGGGAGGGCAAATGACCATTCGAGCGTATTCCCTGGCATGATTTCTCCTGCCCTCCCATATTGGCTGGCCTCTCGAAAGCTGAGCCTTAAGAAATGCCAGAAGTGACGGCGGCAGCTCTCTCTGCACTTGAGCGTAGTTCTGCGATGTCGCGCTTCCCTGCACAGGGTGGCCAGTGGGTTCGTGCTTGCGCAGAGCGGTGCGGTGGGGGCCATGGTGAGGATGCCGATCATCGTGTGGCAAAACACTACTTCCGCGTCACTCCAGCTGTCCATGCCCGAAGCGTACGGTCTGGACATTTAGGCAAGAAAACTGACCGTTTGCTCTACTGATCCGCCGGCTTACGCGCAGAAGATAAGGGACAGGCGAGAGGGTCAATGTTCTTAGCAATGAAGGCCACTCGATTCACTTCCATTCTGAGCAGACAGGAAGATGTGCATGAGGTCTTTATGCGTTGCGTTTGCCTTGATGGTCACGCCATTCACTTCGGGGGCCGCCGAATTGTCCTATGGAGCCAACAATTTCTACAAGAGTGAGCAGGTCTCACTCGAACAGGTATCCTTCAAAAACCAGTTCCAGATGACTACTGTCGGCAACGTGTACCTTCCGAGAAAACAGAGCGTCACTGCCAAGCATCCTGCCATCATCGTCGGGCACCCAATGGGGGCGGTGAAGGAGCAAAGCTCGAATCTCTACGCACAGAAACTGGCTGAACAGGGCTTCGTTACCCTTGCCATCGTCTTGTCCTTCTGGGGCGAAAGTGACGGGCGTCCACGTAAGCTGGTATCACCGGACATCTACGCCGAAGACTTCAGTGCGGGGCCGGCCGCCGGCGATTAGGCCAGCGCAGGCCCCTCGTGCACGCATGAAAAAAAGGGCCCGTCAGGGCCCCATCGAGGTAACTGGAAACCGCGTTGTTCAGGCTTCGATCTTGCGCGGCGCCATGAAGTACATCCAGATCAGCGCCAGGAAGTACATGGCCGGAATCATGGTGAACAGCACGGCATAGTTGTTGTTTGTCGCCATCAGCACGCTGCCGACGATCTGCGTCATGAACATCCCGCCAACCGCTGCACACATGCTGGCGAAGCCGAATACCGTGCTGATCAGGTGCTTGGGCGTGTAGTCCATCACCAGGCTCCAGATATTCGCTGTCCAGGCCTGGTGCGCGCCGACCGCCAGGGCGATGGCCAGCACCGCGATCCACAGCCCGCTGGCATGGGCGGCGAAGGTCACGCTGACCATGGTGCAGGCGAAGATCAGCATCGACACCAGGCGCGCGGTGGTGGCGCGTACGCCGCGGCCGATCAACCACGAGGAGAGAATGCCGCCGCCGATGCTGCCGAAGTCGGCAGTCAGCCAGATCAGCATCAGCGGGATGCCCATCTGGGTCACGCTGATGCCCAGGTTGTACTGCTGGTTGAGGAACGGTGGCAGCCAGTACAGGTAGAACCAGAACACCGGCGCGGTGATCGAGTAGGCCACGGCGAAGGCCCAGGTGCCGCGCATGCCGAGGATGCGGCTGAAGGGCAGGCGCGCTGCCTCTGGCTCGACGTCCTGCTGGATGTAGTCGAGCTCGCTCTGGCGTACCCGTGGGTGCTCTTCGGGGTTGAAGTACTTCAGGCCCCAGAACACCAGCCAGACCAGGCCCAGGCAGCCCATGGCGATGAACGCGGCCTGCCAGCCCCAGACGGTGAGAATCAACGGCAGCAGGGCCGGGGTGACCATGGCGCCGACGTTGGTGCCGGCGTTGAACAGGCCGGTGGCGATGGCGCGCTCACCGGCAGGGAACCACAGGCGCACAGTCTTCACGCAGGCCGGGTAGTTGGCCGCTTCGGTCAGGCCGAGGATGAAGCGGCAGACCATGAAGCCGGCCGCCGAAGTGGCCAGGCCGTGGGCGCCGGTGGCCAGGCTCCACAGCAGTACGGCGGCGAAGAACGCGCGCTTGACGCCGACCTTGTCGATCAGCCGGCCCTGCAACAGGAAGCCGACTGCATAGCCGACCTGGAACCAGAAGTTGATGTTCGCGTAGTCCATCGCCGTCCAGCTCATGGCTTTGGCCAGTTCTGGCTGCATGATGCCGAGCGCGGCGCGGTCGATGTAGTTCAGGGTGGTGGCGAAGAACACCAGGGCGAGCATGCCCCAGCGGGTCTTGCCGACGGCGAAGGCGCCACGGATCTTGTCGCCGATGCCGGCGGACGGCAGCCGAGGGCTGGCGGTAGTGAGCTTGGAGTGGTTCATATCCTGGTCGTTTCTTGAAATTGTAATGAACTGCGGTTTCTCGAACGTGACCTGGCCCCAGGCAGGGGCTACACGCAAGGCCGGTGCATGGTGGGCAGTGAATCGGCGAGCGTCAATTCGTTGGAGGGGGCTATTGTTCGATAACCGAACAATAGCGGCGCGCTCACAGGCGGCTCAGCACCTTGCCAGCCAGATAACCGAAGGTCATGCCCGGCCCAAGGGTGATGCCACCGCTAGGATAATGCCCCGCCATCACGCTGTGCATGTCGTTGCCGACCGCGAACAGGCCGGGTATCGGCTGCTGTGCGTGATCGAGCACGCGTGCCGAGGCATCGGTGTGTAGGCCGGCGAAGGTGCCGAGGCTGCCTGGCAGCAGCTTCACTGCATGAAAAGGCCCGTGCAGCAAAGGCCGCAACGATGGGTTGGGCCCATGCAGCGGTTCGCCCTGGGCCTTGTTGTAGGCCGAGGCGCCGCGCTGGAAGGCCGGGTCTTCGCCGTGTGCGGCATGGCGGTTGAAGTCGGCCACGGTGCGCTGCAGTTGTTCGGCATCGATCCCGCAGCGCTGCGCCAGTTCTGCCAGGGACTGACCGCTGAACAGGTAGCCGCGGCGCTGATAGAAACCGGTTGGGAAGGGGAAAGGTTTGGCCCAGCCGATGCCATAGCGCCGTTGTGCGGCATGGTCGCAGATCAGCCAGGCTTCGTGCGCTTCGCCCTGGGGCGTGGCGGCGAACAGCGCATTCATGAAATCGTGGTAGCAATCGGCTTCGTTGACGAAACGTCGGCCGTCGCGGCGCACGGCGATGAAGCCGGGTTTGGCGCGGTCGATCAGGTGCGGGAAGTGGCCGAAGCTGCCGTCAGGGCGCGGTACCTGTGATACCGGCGCCCAGGCGCCGGCCTGTGCGAGCGCGGGGCCAAGCTGGGCGCCGACCTGTTCACCCAGGCGCAAGCCATCACCGCTGTTCTGCAGTGGCGCGGCCGAGTAGTGCTGCTCGCCATCGGGCGCATGGGGCATCAACTGGGCGATGCGCAGGCGATCATGGGCGAAGCCGCCACAGGCCAGGACCACGCCCCGGCGTGCACGGATCACCTGGCCATCGGCGAACTGCGCACCGTCGATATGTCCATCGCCGAGCAAGCGGGCAGCCGCTTTGTCGGTGACCAGCGTCACGCCGAGGTCCAAGGCACTGCGCAGCAGGCGCGCGACCAGGGCGTTGCCGTTGACCAGTTGCAGCCCACGGCGCTGCAACAGCAGGTCGCGGCCATGGCGCAGCAGGCGCTTACCCACGTGCAGCGCGGCTTTGGGCGAATGGCGCGCGTTGAAGAAGGCGGCCATGTCCGCACCCCCGGCGATGCCCATGCCGGCCAGGCTGACGATGTCCAGTGGCGGGCGCAGCTTGTGCAGCCACGGGCCCAGCAACCGGCCGTCGAACGGCAGCGCGCACAGCGAACGCCCGCCATGCGCGCTGCCATCGCCTTCACGCATGTCGGGCATCTTGCTGCCGGACTGGAACTGCACGGTGGTGTGTTGCTGGAAGAACGCCACCATCTGCGGGCCATGGTGCAGGAAGGCGCGCTGGCGTGGGTCCAGTTCGGTGGTGTGGGTCTGGGCGCGCAAGTAGCGCTCCGGGGCGTCGTCGCGTTCGACAATGCCTTCGGCGACGGCCAGCGGGTTGCGCGGAATCCACAGCCAGCCCCCCGACCAGGCGCTGGTGCCGCCAAGCTGGCAGGCCTTCTCCGCGACGATCACCTTCAGGCCGTGATGCGCGGCGGTAACCGCGGCCGCCAGGCCAGAGGCACCGGAGCCGATGACAAGTACGTCACATTCGAGGGGTTGCATGCATAGATCCTTTTGGCGTCTAGCGAGAGCCTTGTGTAAGCAACTGCCTTGCTCAATTTCTGAAAGGTGGCGCGTTCCCACAGGGATCGCGCCGGTCTTGGAAATGGAGCAGGGCAGTTGCTACACATGCTCCCCGTTAAACCTGCGGCACAGGTTATTGCAGCGGCGAAAAACCCGTGGGCCGCAGCAGCCGCGATTGCAGCTGCACCACCGCGCCCAGCTCCCGGTTGCGCCGCGAGAACTCCGCCCAGCGTGGGTCGGCGGCCATCGCGGCACGGCGCGCCATGCGCTCGTCGAGGCTGGCGTAGGCCCACAGATGCACCACTTGGTTGACCTCGCCAAACTCGCTGGTGAAGAAGCCCACCAGGTTGCCCAGGTGCTCACTTTGCACCTGCAGCGCATGGCTCTGGTACAGGGCCAGCCAGTCGGCCATCTTCAGCGGGTCGAGGGTGTAGGTTCTCAGTTCGTAGTACATGCGGGTTTCTCCAGGGGGGGGGGCTGGCGCCTGCAGGCGCTTGGCGATATGGCTGGCAGCGATCCAGCCGAAGGTGAGGGCGGGGCCGAGGGTGATACCGGGGCCGGGGTAGGTGCCGTTCATCATCGAGTTCATGTCGTTGCCCACGGCATACAGCCCGGCAATGGGCGCGCCGCTGCGGTTCAGCACGTTGGCATGGGCGTCGGTGACCAGCCCGCGTGCCGAACCGAGGTCGCCGGTGTGGATACGGATGGCGTAGAACGGCGCCTTGGTCAGCGGCGCCAGGCACGGGTTGGGCTGGCGCTGCGGGTCGCCCATGTAGCGGTTGTAACTGTTGCCGCCCTTGCCGAATTCGCGGTCGATGCCGTTACCGGCGTCGGCATTGAAGCGCTCCAGCGTTTGCTGCAAGGCCTGTGGATCGACACCGATGGCCTCGGCCAGGGCTGGTACGCTGGCAGCGCGCTGCAGGTAGCCGGCTGCGATCAGCGCCGAGTTGTCCACCGGCCTGGGCCGTGCCAGGCCCAGGCCATAACGGTTCATCGCCTCGGCGTCGCAGATCAGCCAGCAATGGCCCATCGCGTTGGCGAACATGCTCTGTACGAAGTGGTGGTACGAGTTGGCTTCGTTGACAAAACGGCGCCCGGCCGGGCCGACCGCGATCACCCCGGGCTTGGCGCGGTCGGTGACCAGGTGTGGGAAGCGCTCGCGCTCGCCGTTGGCATGGCGCAATTCGGACACTGGCGCCCAGAAAAAATTGGCCGCCAGACCTTCGCCCTGTGCCGCCGCCACCGCCTCGCCGAGGCGCAGGGCAGCACCGTCGTTGGTTGGCGGGGACATGCTCAGGTGAGCTGCCGTGGCATCCGGCCGATAGTCCGCAGCCAGTTTGCCGGCGGCAAAACCACCCATGGCGCAGACCACCCCACCCCTGGCTTGCACCCTTAGCAGTCGGCCTTCGCGCTGTACGACTACGCCAGCTACCACACCGCGTTCTACGATCAACTCCTTTGCCTCGCTGCGCAGCCACAGTTCACAGCCGTCGGCAAAGGCGCTGCTGGCCAAGCGTGCGATCAGCGCGTTGCCGGTGGTCAGGCGGGTACCCCGCGGGTGGCGCAGGCGGTCCCGCGCATAACGTGCCATCAGTTTCAGGCAATGCCACAGCGAGGCGGGTGAGCGGCGCAGGTTGAGAAAGTGCTGGATGTCCACGCGGTTGACCATCATGCCGCCGAACAGCAGCATGCCGGGCGGTGGCATCTGCAGGTCCTTGAAGCGTGTGCCCAGGTGGCGACCGTCGTACTCGACCATCTCCAGGGCGCGGCCGAACTCGGTGGCACCGGGTTCGTCGGGGTAGTAGTCCGGTGAATGCGGGCGCAGGCCGTAGCGCAGTTCGGTGTTTTGCTCCAGCCAGCGCAGGGCCTGGTGACCCTGCTCGATGAAGGCCTCTACCAGCGCCGGGTTGTAACCTGTGCCAATGATCGTCTTCAGGTAGGTGCGCATGGCCTCGGCGGAGTCCTTGGCCCCAGCTGCCCGGGCCTGATCGCTGCCGTAGATCCACACCGCACCGCCGGAAATCGCCGAGGTGCCGCCGAAGCGTTCGGCCTTTTCTACCACCAGCACTTTCAGCCCGCGGCGGGCTGCCGTGGCGGCAGTGGCGAAGCCCCCGGCGCCGCTGCCGAGGACGACCAGGTCGAATACCGCTGGTTCGCTAGCGCTCATGGCTGCAAATCTCCAGCGGTGTGACGCCCATGAAGGCGCCGAGGTGGCCCAGTTGGGCGAAGGCCATTTGCGCACCCGTCTGGATCGGGCAGCCGCGCTCGCTCGCCTTTTGCAGCAGTGGGGTGATTTCTGGCGAGGTGACCACGTCGGCCACCAGCGTGGCGGCTTTCAGCGTCTCCAGCAGCGTCGCCGGCACAGGCAGTTCGCCGCTGTGGCCCATACCTACGGGGGAGGCGTTGACCACCAGGTCGAAGGCGTCCAGTGAGTCGAAAAGGCTGGCGATTTCCAGCTTGGGGAAGGCATTGCCGAGCACTTCACCCAGCACACCGACGCGTTCGCTGCTGGGGTCGCTCAGGGTGATGCTGGCGATGCCTGCTTCACCCAGCGCATAGGCGATCGCACTGCCGACCCCGCCACACCCCACGACCAGCGCGCGCTTGCCGGTGGCCACGAAGCCATGCTGGCGGGTGGCGCCGAGGAAGCCCGCGCCATCGACGTTGTCACCCACCAGGCGGCCGTCACCTTCGCGGCGGATCACGTTGACCGAGCCCAGGGCCTGGGCGCGCTCGCTGAGCCCGTCCAGCCGTGAGGCAAGGGCCTGCTTGTACGGCACGGTGACCACGCAGCCGCGCAGGTTGCGCCAGCCACGCAGGTTGTCGACAAAGGCGCCCAGCGCCGTTTCCTGCAGGTCGATGGGAAGCATCGCCAGGTCGCGTGCGTTGTTGGCGAACCAGGTGTTGAAGTTTTCCGGCGACTTCACCTGGGCGATGGGTGAACCGACGATGGCAACCAGTTCTGTCGAACCTCGGATCATGCTGACCTCCGTTATGGCTGTTGTTGTGGAGGCAAGCTTGGTGCGGGGCGGGTTAGCCGACAATGCGCTGATCGGGCATTTGCTGCGATAATCGCAGTCATCTGTCGGTAATCGCATTAAGCGCCCTCTTCAACGAGCCGAATTCATGTCCCAGCCCCAGATCCATCCCCGCGACCTCATCGCCGGCCTGCAGAAAGGCCTGGCGCTGATGCAACTGTTCAGTGCCGAGCAACCCCGCCTGAGCGTGCCCCAGGCGGCCAGGTTGTCCGGCCTGACCCCCAGCGCTGCACGGCGCTTTCTGCTGACCCTGGTACACGAAGGTTTTGCCGAAACCGACAACCGCCATTACTGGCTGACGCCCAAGGCCCTGCGCATCGGCCAGGCCTATGTTGATTCGGCGCAGTTGCCACGCATGCTGCGGCCGATCGTCGAGCAGGTTGCGCGCCAGACCCAGGAGCATGTGTCGGTGGGCAGCCGTGATGGCGACGAGATCATCCACCTGGTGCGCAGCCGGTACAGCCACATCGCTTCGATGTCGATCCGCCCGGGGTCACGGGTGCCGATGTACTGCACGGCCAGTGGCAGGGTCTGGCTGGCGTGGCTGGAGCAGGGGCAGCGCGAGGAGTACTTTGCGCGTAACCCCCTGAATGCGCTGACGCCTTACACCCAGACCGACAGGGCGCTGCTGGCGGCGGAGTTGCAGCAGGTGAGGGCGCAGGGCTACAGCATCGTCGATCAGGAATACGAAATCGGCATGCGCGTGCTGGGCGTGCCGCTACTCGACCGCAGCGGCCAGCTGAAGGCGACCTTGACGATCACTACTCATGCTTCGCGTTTGAGCATCGACGAAATGCGCCTGCGCTACCTGGCGACGCTGTATGAGGCGCAGGCATTGCTCAAGCCGGTGCTGGATTAAGGCTGGCTCGCTTGCAAGCGGCTATCTGATCCCAGGCCGGTGCAGCGCGGTGTTGCAGTGCCTGCTTCAGATTCGCTTGCAGCGGGCATTCGTTGCTGGGCATGATCAAGCCTTCTCATACAGCAAAAGGATTGCCCGCATGCCTGCCTATCTTGCTGCGCAGAACGAATTGCTTGTAGGGGACGGCCTGGTGGTCGAGGCGCCCGCCGGGGAAGGGCCCTATGTCGTGGTGTTCGAGGACGACGAAGAAACCGGCTATTTCTATGCCCTGGATACCTCGGGCGCCGGCAACCCGATCCAGAATGCGCTGCACATCTACGACGTGGAGAGCGTTGCGGATCGGGACAAACCCTCGATAGTCAAGATTGCCTGGTCCGAGGACCACCGCAAGGCGCTGCTGCTGATCAACGACTACCCGCATGCGGTCTTCGACTTCGAAGCCAGGCAGGGGCATTGCCGTACCGGCTTCCCGCTACCGATGGACAATGGCTGGTCGCACGCAGGCCATGAATGGGATGACAGCGCACTGCAGCATTTTGCCTGACCGTCTTTAGGGAGGGACTTGGCAACAACCTATCTGGATCAGGCACAAGGACGAGCGGCTCATGACGGAGCAAATGATCTACAGCGTCGAAGGCGAAAGCCAGGCATTGAAGCAAGCCGTGGCCAGCGCCCAGGCAACCTTCAAGTTCTTTTGGCGGGAAATGTCATGGGAGGCACGTCGCATCGTCAAGTGCCTCGACATGGCTGCCGTCAAGATGTCCTTCATGCTTGATCCGGATGACCCGGATATCCCCGTGGTCGAAAACATGTGGGTCAGCGATATCGACTTCGACGGTAAAACGATCACCGGCGTGTTGATGAACGAACCTCGCTGGGCTACAGCGTTCAAGGCCGGCGACCCGGTATCGCTGCCTTTTGCAGCACTCAACGACTGGATGTTCGTGCTTGATGGGCGCGTGTATGGTGGTTTCACCGTCGATGCGTTGCGCAGCAGCATGGCCGACGACGAGCGAGCCGGGCATGACGCGGCGTGGGGCCTGGACTTTGGCGAGCCAGGTTCCGTCGAACTGGTTCCCGCTGCAGAGGGGCAGGCGCCCTTGCGGCTTTCGCGGGCATTGAGCAGCGAGGCAGACCAGCAGCTGCTGGCGTATCTGGAACAAGGCGACCATCCAATGGCCTTGAACATGCGTGAAAAGTTAGAAGAGGCTTTGCAGCAGTACCCCGGCATGATCACCGACTTCGATGATGACGGCTGGCTGCTCCTGCATCGGGAAGTGCTGGCGGGAAACTACCCAGTGGTACAGGCACTGTTGCGCCACGGGGCCGATCCGCTGGCGGCCAACAGCATTGGCCAGACCTCGCAGGTACTGGCGCGTGAAGCCGGCTGGCCACGCATCGCGCGGTTGCTGCAAGGTGAGGGGGCCGATGAGCCTGAGCCGAGTGAGGCCAAAGGTTTTTCGTTGAGGCCTGTCGGGCTAGTGCTGGTCGCAGTCGCGCTTGCCTGGCTCTACTTCCTGGTCGTCGTTCCCGTGAATAGCGCCAGGGCAGGGCAGGCAGTGGAAGTGGCAGGCAAGTTGGACTTCATGGCTGCCGTTCTGATCCTGAGCTTCGGGGCCCTCTGCAGCAACGGCGCCGGATACTTCAAGCTGCGCCAGCGCACACCGCAGTGGGGGGCGAGCCGGGCATTGGACATTGGCGCCATGCTGGCCGCGCTGCTGGTTGCCTGTGCATTGCATGATCAGGTGCAGCGCTACGTCATCGGTCACTAGTCGGTCTCAACCGCGACACGTTGGGGCTAGTTCCCTGCTTGAGTTAGCGTCAATCTGCCATAGCCCTCAGGACTCCTTTCTCGCGCACCGACCGCGTGCTGCCAGCGATAACTCGCAGCGCAACTCGCAGTCACCGGTCGATTACGGCGCATTCCACCCGTAAGAAGGGGAACAGTTCGTCTGGATTACGGCATTCGCTGTTCAGCTTCACGCGTGCGGCTTCGGCGAGCGACTTGGTTGCGTAGCTTGGCTTTAGCCGTAATTTCTCCTGGTTGTCGTAGATGTCGTAGCCACCTGACACGGTTGCAGCATAAAACCGGGATCCGGAATGAAAGGATTGTTTTTCGACTGGCACAGCTGGAACGATAACAAATCTCGTTTGCATGATTCGTGCCTCCCCAGGCAGATACCTTAGTATTAGCCTGAAGAGCGGGAGTCATCAATATGACTCATCGGGACGATTCAATGACGCGGCGTGTCACTGGCGTGCATCAGGCCTTCGCCGCCGGGGGCCGGCAAGCGGCCCCGGTTTTGTCCGGCTCTCATTTGACAGTGATTGGCGCGCTCACACTCTGGCCCAGTGCCGACTTCACGGTAATCGTCGTGGGTGATGTCTGCCATCGCAGATGTACTTGCATTTAACATATGCAAATCCGTATATTCGGCTTTCCATATGTTTTGGTGCCGCCATGATTTCCCCACCTGATGTTTTCAAGAGCCTCTCTGACGAGACCCGTGTTCGCGCCACCCTGCTGATCGCCAGCCTGGGAGAGCTCTGCGTCTGTGAACTCATGTGCGCGCTGGACGACAGCCAGCCCAAGGTCAGTCGCCATCTGGCGCAGTTGCGCAGCAACGGCATGCTGCTGGATCGCCGCCAGGGTCAGTGGGTGTATTACCGCCTCAATCCAGAGCTACCGGCGTGGGTACACGAGATGCTGCAAGTCACCTTGCAGGCCAATTCACAGTGGTTGGCAGACAACACCCTTCGGCTGAAAAACATGGATGGCCGCCCCGTCCGTGATGCTGCCTGCTGCTGATATCACCGAGCGAGATTCTCATGCTGGTAGCTGTTGCTGTCTTTGTCTTCACCCTCACGCTGGTCATCTGGCAGCCCAAAGGGCTTGGGGTCGGCTGGAGCGCCGCACTGGGTGCAATTATTGCGCTGTCGGTCGGTGCAGTGTCCTTGCACGACATTCCAACCGTCTGGGCCATTGTCTGGAACGCCACTGCAACCTTTATCGCGGTGATCATCATCAGCCTGCTGCTGGATGAGGCTGGTTTCTTCGAGTGGGCCGCCCTGCATGTAGCGCGATGGGCAAACGGCAGTGGCTACCGGCTGTTCGCCTTCTGCGTGCTGCTCGGTGCTGCCGTCTCGGCACTGTTCGCCAACGACGGTGCGGCGCTGATTCTCACGCCCATCGTCATGTCGATGTTGATGGCGTTGCGATTTACGCCCACCGCGACGCTGGCCTTTGTCATGGCTGCTGGCTTCATTGCCGATACGGCCAGCCTGCCGCTGGTGGTCTCCAACCTGGTCAACATCGTCTCGGCTGACTACTTCGGCCTGGGCTTTGCTGAATACGCCTCGGTGATGGTGCCGGTGAATCTCGCCAGCGTGGCGGCCACCCTGGTGGTGCTGTTGCTGTTTTTCCGTCGTGACATCCCCAGGCAGTACGCACTCGATGTATTGAAGAGGCCGAGCGAGGCGATTCACGACCGCGCCACCTTCAAGGTCGGTGGCTGGGTACTGGTGGTGTTGCTGGCAGGCTTGTTCGCGCTCGAACCGCTCGGTATCCCGATCAGTGCGGTGGCCGCCGCTTGTGCAGCAGTCCTCTTCACCGTCGCCGCGCGCGGCCACCGCATTGCTACCCGTCGAGTGCTGCGCGAAGCACCTTGGCAGGTAGTGATTTTCTCCCTCGGGATGTATCTGGTGGTGTACGGCCTGAAAAACGCCGGTCTCACCGACATGCTCACCCAGCTGCTCGACTGGCTTGCACAGCAAGGGCTGTGGAGCGCCGCCCTTGGCACTGGTCTTGTCTCTGCGCTGCTGTCCTCGGTGATGAACAACATGCCCAGCGTACTGGTCGGCGCTTTGTCGATCCAGGCCAGCGGCGCTGAGGGCCTGGTCCGTGAAGCGATGATCTACGCCAACGTCATCGGCTGCGACCTGGGCCCGAAAATCACCCCGATTGGCAGCCTCGCCACACTGCTGTGGCTGCACGTACTGGAGCGCAAAGGTATGCGCATCACCTGGGGTTACTACTTCAGGGTCGGCATTGTGCTGACCTTACCGGTTTTGCTGATCACCCTTTCGGCCCTGGCACTGCGCCTGAGCCTCTGACGTCCGCGACCAAGCGGAGGAGCCCGACATGCGAGTCCTGTTCATGTGCACGGCCAACAGCTGCCGCAGCATACTTTCCGAAGCGCTGTTCAACCACTTGGCCCCGGCAGGCTTCCAGGCCATCAGCTCTGGCAGTTTCCCCAAGGGCCAGGTATTGCCTCGTAGCCTGAGTACGCTCCGTCAGGCCGGTATATCAACCGAAGGCCTGAGCAGCAAGGGTAACGATGCGTTCGAAGGCAGCCCACCGGATATCGTCATCACCGTTTGCGACAAGGCGGCCGGCGAAGCCTGCCCGGTGTACTTCGGCCCCGCGCTGAAGTCGCATTGGGGGCTGGAAGACCCGTCCGATGTCGTCGGTGACGAAGCATCGGTCGACGCGGCTTTCCATACCACGTTGGCCCACATCGAATCGCGTTGCCGAGCCTTCTTCACACTGCCTTTCGATAGCCTCGACGGTGATCAGCTCAAGCGCGAGCTGGATCGCATCGGCACGCTCTGAGCTGGAGGAAAAAATGTCCGAGCCACTGCCCAATCTCGACCTCGCGCTGTTCGACACGCCGCCTGCGGCGCCCCGTTCCAGCGAGCACAAACCACGCATCCTGTTGCTGTATGGATCAACCCGCGAACGCTCTTTCAGTCGCTTGCTGGTGGAAGAAGCCGCACGCCTGCTGGAACACTTCGGCGCCCAGACCCGCATCTTCAACCCGTCCGGCCTGCCGCTGCCGGACGATGTACCGGTCGAGCACCCCAAGGTGCAGGAACTTCGCGATCTGATGCAGTGGTCGGAAGGCCAGGTCTGGTGCTCGCCAGAGCGTCACGGCGCGATGTCTGCGGTGTTCAAGGCGCAGATCGACTGGGTACCCCTGGCGCTCGGTGCGGTTCGCCCGACCCAAGGTAAAACCCTGGCGGTCATGCAGGTGTGTGGCGGCTCGCAGTCGTTCAATGTGGTCAACCAGCTGCGCGTGCTTGGCCGCTGGATGCGCATGTTCACCATCCCGAACCAGTCTTCGGTACCCAAGGCCTACCTGGAGTTCGATGATGCCGGGCGCATGAAGCCTTCGCCGTTCTATGATCGCGTGGTTGATGTGATGGAAGAGCTGGTGAAGTTCACCGTTCTGCTGCGTGACAGCAAGGAATTCCTGGTAGATCGCTATTCGGAACGCAAGGAAAGTGCCGAGCAACTAACTGCCCGAGTCAACCAGCGTTCGATCTGAGGCCATGCCCAGGGACTTTGCTTTGGGTCGGTAGCAGCCATTTGCAGACGCCAGCTATCGACCAAAAGCGGACACTAAAAGGTGGCTGGTTTCGAAAGCGCGACGCGTACTCTGTGGGAGCG
>NZ_BCAZ01000030.1:0-75139 GCF_001320205.1 Pseudomonas sp. NBRC 111123 | reverse complement strand
CCCCACCACACATCCCAAGACATACACCCGCAGCCCCCCACATAACGTTAAACTGTCATCTCCCCAGCAATGGACAGGAGATCCGGCGTGACCCCACCCCGCAGTTTCCCGACTGACCTCTGCCTCGACAGCCCGCGCCTGCAGCTGCGCCCAATGCGCCATGCCGACGCTGCGCAATGGCTGACGATCATGGCCGACCCCGAGGTCATGCGTTACTGGCACCATGCCCCCTGGCAAGACCTGGCCGAAGCGGAAAGCGCCCTGGCCGCCGACCGCGAAGCCTATGCCAATGGCGACCAGCTCAAGCTCGGCATGTATCGCCGCGACAATGGCGAACTGATCGGCATGGTCCAGCTGTTCAACATCGACGACGTCTCGCGCCGTGGCGAGATCGGCTACTGCCTGGCCAGCGCCGTGCAGGGCAGGGGCTACATGGACGAGGCGCTGACCTGCTTCATCGACTACATTGCCCACACCCTGCACATGCGCCGTCTGGAAGGCGAGATCGACCCACGCAACCAGGGCTCGGCGCGCACCCTCGAACGCCAGGGTTTCGTCCTCGAAGGCACGTTGCGGGCGCGCTGGTGCGTGGCGGGCGAGCTGACCGACTCAGGCATATACGGCCTGCTACTGGAACCGCCAGTCGCATGACACTGGGCGCCCGTTTACCGGCCTTCTACCTGACACTGAGCCTTGCCCTGTATCTGCTCAGCCTGGCCTTCGACGGTGCCCTGATGAGCGCCGGCCGGCACATGCCGGCGCTGCAGATGTTCCTGTACGGCCCCTGGGGCATCCCCTTCGGCATGTTCCAGTGGTTCGCCAACCCGCTGCTGGCGGTAGCCATCCTTTGTCATCGGCGCTTTCGCCGGCTGGCGCTGCTGCTTGCGCTGGGAGCGTTGTACCTGGCTGCCAGCAGCTTTGGTATCGAACGCCTGCCGGACAACATCAGCTATGAATTCTCCCACCGCACCGGCTTCGGCGTGGGCTTCTACCTGTGGCTGGCGGCGATCGCGGTGTTCTGTGCTGGTCAGGCCTGGCAGTGCTGGGTCGCACGCAGCCGTGACGATGTGCCGCCCTGGAACTGGCTGGATGTCGCCCTGATCGCGGCATTGGCCGTGACCGCTTATGCGGCGACCCAGATGCCAGCGCTGCAATTCGAGCCGGGCAAGGTGCTAATGCCGCCTGAGAAGGTACAGTCATTCTGATTGACGCATACCTTGCAGGTGGGTCAATTAACGAAATCTACATAACTCACTGGCGACGAGTATCTGCCATCCGAGAAGCAGGGGAGGCGGTGTGTTCTAAAGCAGCACGCAAATTCGCTGATCGTGCTTGTCTCCTTGCCAAAACAGCATTGACTCGCTGTGTGGTAGTTGGTGGCGTATTCATTAGCGTTTCTATTGGGGCATTTGGCGTGCCCTGATTAGGTGCTGCTGTATGAGTAGCTGTTCGCGGAACATCTGCTTGTGGCCGAGCGGCAACCAAATTTTCCGGTTGCTGTTGAGTCCTGGTGTTTGTCGTGCCCGTGGGAGGTGAGGTGGGTCTTAACGTCATTTCTTGAACTTGGGCGTCCAAAGCGTGAATCGCTTGTGTCGCGGGTGTTTGCTGCTGTAATGACCGTGGAAGGGAAAGGCGTCTGAAACGCTGTGCTACGCGATGACCGGTGGGGTCTGTATGGTTGATGGGATCATTACCACAGTATGCATAAGCGTTGACCCCCCCCTGACCAAACGGGCTCCAGCTGTCCGCAGACCTGAACCTCATCAACGCAGGGCTGTAGCTTCTGTAACCTTGCCCGAGCATGTACCCGCCATTGGCTGCGTTTAAGTGCTCTCCCGTAAACGCGAGCATGTGCTGGGTTACCGGTTCTGCATAGCCGTAGACACTGAATGCGGTCGCCCGCGCTTGCCACGCTGAGTTGCTGAGACCTGTGAAATGTTTGCTTTCCATGTGCTTCCCGCGCCTTGGATGTTTAACGCAACTCTTCTAACCGCTGTGTTAGCGATCAACTGCAAAATATGCCAGTTGCCAAACGCTGCGGCTGTTGGAACCTCTTGTCGTATGAACGTATCTCGCCTGCCTGGGTTCTACTTCCCGCTTAGCATGACCTTGTACCTGCTTGGTCTGGCTTTCGACGGCGCCCTGGTCAGCTTCGGCCGACACATGCGATTCGAGCAGGACAACGTGCCAATGCCGCCTGAGGCACATGACTGAATTTTATCGCTAATTGTTGTGAAATCTTCCGAGAATTCCGTAGATGGAAAGTTTCTGGCCTGAGTTCCGAATTGCCTCTACGGCACCTACTGCTATTTGCGCCCTTGAGATGGCCTGAAGATTGTGGATATAGAGACTGTTAGCGTCTGAGGCATGGATAGACCAAGATTTGATTGCTCTGATATCAAGCTCGATCAGGTCTAGGTGTAAGTTAGCGATGTCCAAGTCTTCAGCAATTTTAAAGGTGTGACGATTTCTCCGGAGAAGTTGTGTGAGTTGGGTATTTCCAGCGTCTGGGTAATCCCACTCCAGACTTTGAGGTATAAGGCCGATCTCTGGGTCGTCCCAGTGCCACTCCTGAACAGTAGCCCGGGCGGAGGATGATCTTATTGGACGGGGGATCTTGCTTTTTGCCGGAGAAGGTTGCTTCTGTCTGGGCTTTGTAAAGGTGTGACCTTTTATCAACACTGGAATTTTGCTTTGTGGTGCCTGACCGCTTGGGTCCATCAAATTGACTGGGTCGGCCCCGCAATAGACGTAGTTATTGATTCCCCCTTCATTGAATGGGCTCAATGCGTCTGGTGTGAGAAATCTCATAAGGGCCGCGCTATAGTAGCGACGGCCGTTACCCAGAGAGTACAAGTTTGTCTGCGGGTCCTTTTTCTGCCCGTTAAAGCCTATGGTCAGTGCTACGCACCGTGGGTGACAAAAGCCAAACGGCGTATAGGCAAGCGCGCTTACAAAGTGTGATCGTCCTGTCATGGCTGACCTCCAATGGCTACCTTGAGTTTACGTTATGAGATAGTCAAATGGGATGGGCGTCCGACCTGTATTTGGGGTGCTGATCACTGATGTTATGCTAGATGGCCTCTGATGCAACTGTTAAAAATACCAGTTGTCGATGCTGTCAGGTATGACAAGTAATCACCGAAGAGGACATATTATGTTCAGCTTGAAATTGACCGTCGGTGTGGTGGTCACACTTTTATTAATTGGCCAAGCGCAAGCGGAAGAGGCGACTCAGGCCTACAGCCAATGTATGGACAAAGCCTCCAGCACGGTGGCCATGGGCAGCTGCATCCAGGGGGAGACCCAACTTCAGGACCAGCGCCTGAATCGGGTCTACAAGCAACTGATGAGCAAGCTCCAGGCCGGGCCGCAGAAGAGCTTGCGCGATGTGCAGCGGCAGTGGATCGCCTATCGTGATGCGAACTGCACGTTCCATGTGCAGGCCAGTGGCGGCACCCTGGCGCAGCTGGAAGGCGGCATGTGCGTGCTGGACATGACTCGCGAACGGGCGGCGGAGCTGGAGCGGATACTCAGCCCCGGGCAGTGATCTTGCCTGGGGCTGGCGCTCGCGCAGGTGGGGCACGTTTAGATCAACGTCGAGCGCGGGCCTTGAGGTACTCGCGCACTTCCATGCCATCTCCGGCAAACTCGATCCGCTCGGCCTTGGCTTCACGCTGGTAGGCATACATCGGGTCGTAATATTCCTTGAGCAGCCCTTCGATCCAGCCCCGGTGCAGGTCCACCGCACCGCTGCGCAACTGCTCGTCCAGCGCTTCGCCCAGGATTGTGGACAAGCGCTGGAAGCGCTCGCCACCCAGGCGCTTGTGGATATTGGCCATGCTCTGCAGCAAGCGCTCGGCAAACAACCTGCGGCCATTTTCCTCGCCATGCACATCGACGAACTCGGCGCACAGGTTGATCACGTAATCGCGCAGGATGCGCTCCACGCGGTTCTCGAAACTGTCCTCCAGCCACACCATCGGGTACTGCTGCATGCCCTGATACAGCTCCAGCGGCACCGAGCAACTGCCGACGATGCGGCCTTCATCTTCCAGCACGAACTGTTCGATGCCTCGCGCGCGCTTCTTCAGCACATCGATGGCCAGCTTGTTCTCGAAGTCGATCTGCGCCGGTTGGCCGGTGGCGCGCTTGCCGAAGCTGGAGCCGCGATGATTGGCGTGGCCTTCGAGGTCGAGCACGTTGTTCAACTGGTGCAGCACATCGGTCTTGCCGGTGCCGGTGAGGCCGCCGACCAGGACGAAATCGCATTGCTCGACCGCCTGCTGGGTGGTTTCCAGCAGGAAGGTACGCATGGCCTTGTAGCCACCCTTGATGCGCGGGTAGGCGATGCCGGCCTCGTCGCGCAGCCATTGCTGCACGATCAGCGAGCGCAGGCCGCCGCGGGCACAGTACAGGTAACCATCAGGGTGGGCCTTGGCAAAGCTGGCCCAGGCCTGCAGGCGTTCGCGCTTGGTCGCACCGCTGACCAGTTGGTGGCCGAGGGTGATGGCTGCGGCCTGGCCCTGCTGTTTGTAGCAGGTGCCGACCTTCTGCCGCTCCTGGTCAGTCATCAGCGGCAGGTTGACGGTACCGGGGAAGGCACCCTTGGCAAATTCGATCGGCGCGCGCATGTCCATCATCGGCGCATCGTCGAGGAACAGCTGGCGGAAGTCGGTGCAGTCGGGGCGCATCAGTTCACCTCGACCGCGTGGCTCTGTCGCTCGACCAGCAGGCCGATCGGCGACAGGTTCAGGCCCAGTTCGGCGGCCAGCGCGAGGAACTCGGCCTCACCTTCGGCAGTGACGGCAACCAGCAGGCCGCCGCTGGTCTGTGGGTCGCACAGCAGGTGCTTCTGCTCGTCGGTCAGCGTGCCGAGCTTGTGCCCGTAGCTGTCGAAGTTGCGCAGGGTACCGCCAGGGATGCAGCCCTCGGCCAGGTAATGGTCGACACTCGGCAGGCGCGGCACGGCAGCGTAGTCCAGCTGTGCTGTCAGGCCGCTGCCCTCGGCCAGCTCGACCAGGTGGCCCAGCAGGCCGAAACCGGTCACGTCGGTCATCGCCTTGACCCCATCGAGCTTGCCAAAGCGGCTGCCCGGGGTGTTCAGCGTGCACATCCAGTCGCGTGCCAGGCCCTGGTCCTGCTCGCGCAGCTTGGCTTTCTTCTCGGCGGTGGTGAGGATGCCGATGCCCAGTGGCTTGGTCAGGTACAGGCGGCAACCGGCGGTGGCGGTGTCGTTGCGCTTGAGGTGGCGTTTGTTCACCACACCGGTGACGGCCAGGCCGAAGATCGGCTCGGGGGCGTCGATGGAGTGGCCGCCGGCCAGCGGGATACCGGCCTCGGCACACACGGCGCGGCCGCCGCGGATCACTTCGCGGGCGACTTCTGGCGGCAGCACGTTGACCGGCCAGCCGAGGATGGCGATGGCCATCAGCGGGTCGCCACCCATGGCGTAGATGTCACTGATGGCGTTGGTCGCGGCGATGCGGCCGAAATCATAGGGGTCATCAACGATCGGCATGAAGAAGTCGGTGGTCGATACCACCCCGCGCTCGTCGTCCAGGGCATACACGGCGGCGTCGTCACGCGAGGCATTGCCCACCCACAGCTTCGGGTCCAGAGCCTGGGCGCCGCTCTCGGCGAGGATCACATCCAGCACCTTGGGGGAGATCTTGCAGCCACAGCCGGCACCGTGGCTGTACTGGGTCAGGCGAATCGGCTCGCTCATGTGTACCTCGCAATGGGGTCAATTTGTTGCGCCGATTGTAGCAAAGCTGGCCTTTGCGCCTGTGCCTCTTATACTTCCCACGGTCGGCGTGTATGCCGGCCTTTGTCTGCAATTGACCCGGAGAATTCCCATGCTCAAACGCCCCCTGGCGCTCGCCGCCGGCCTCGTGCTGTCCTGCTGTGCCGTAGTTGCCCAGGCTGCCGACATCTTGCGGGTCAGTGCCATCCCCGACGAAGCGCCGACCGAACTGCTGCGCAAGTTCGAGCCGCTGGGCAAGTACCTGTCCAAGCAACTGGGCATGGAGGTGAAGTTCGTGCCGGTGGCCGACTACCCGGCGGTGGTCGAGTCGCTGGCCAGCAACCGCCTGGACATGGCCTGGCTGGGTGGCTTCACCTTCGTCCAGGTGCACCTGAAAGACCCGACCGCCACGCCGCTGGTGCAGCGTGAGCAGGACGCCCAGTTCACCTCCAAGTTCATCACCGCCAACCCGGCCGTGAAGAGCCTGGCCGACCTCAAGGGCAAGTCGTTCGCCTTCGGTTCGATCTCGTCCACCTCGGGCAGCCTGATGCCCCGTTACTTCATGCTCAAGGAAGACAACATCAAGCCTGAAAGCTACTTCAGCCGTGTGGCCTATTCCGGTGCCCATGACGCCACCGTCGCCTGGGTGCAGGCCGGCAAGGTCGATGGCGGCGTGCTCAATGCCAGTGTCTGGCAGAAGCTGGTCGATGCCGGCAAGGTCGATACCAGCAAGGTGAAGGTGTTTGCCACCACACCGACCTACTACGACTACAACTGGACCGTGCGCGGCAACATGGACCCGGCGCTGAAAGAGAAAATCAAGCAGGCCTTCCTTGACCTCGACCCGGCCAACCCGGAGCACAAGGCGATTCTCGACCTGCAGGCGGCCAGCCGCTTCATCGAGACCAAGCCCGAAAACTATGTGGGCACCGAGCAAGCCGCACGTGAGGCCGGCCTGCTCAAGTGACTATCCATGTAAACGGCGCCGGCCTGCGCCACGGCCAGGTCCGCGCGCTCGATTCGATCAGCCTGAGCATCGCCAAGGGTGAGCGGGTAGCGATCATCGGACCCTCGGGGGCCGGCAAGTCCAGCCTGCTGCACCTGATGGCCACCGCCGTGCAGCCCAGCAGCGGGTACCTGGAACTGTTCGGTGAGCAACCTTGGGCGCTGTCTGCCGGGGCGCGCCAACGCCTGCGCGCGCGCATCGGCCTGGTGCACCAGGCACCGCCATTGCCTCCCCGTCAGCGTGTGGTAACAGCAGTCCTGGCGGGGCGCCTGGGGCAGTGGGGCATCTTGCGTGGCCTGCTCAACCTGGTGTATCCGACCGATGTGCCGGGGGCGCGCCAGGCCTTGGCCGAGCTGGGCCTGGCCGACAAGTTGTTCGTTCAGTGCGGGCAGTTGTCCGGTGGCCAGTTGCAGCGGGTGGGCATTGCCAGGGCGTTGTACCAGCGCCCGGAAGTGCTATTGACCGACGAACCGGTGTCGGCCATGGACCCGGTGCTGGCCGACCACAGCCTGGCACTGCTCAATCGCCATGCCCAGGCCAATGGCGTGACCCTGGTGGCCAGCCTGCATGCGGTGGACCTGGCGCTGGCGCACTTTCCGCGGGTGATCGGTATTCGTGAGGGGCAGGTGGTGTTCGACTGCCCTGCAGAGGCGGTGACCGGGCCAATGCTGGATGCGCTGTACGCCAACGAGCAACTGGGTTCGCCAGCGCAAGCCCAAGGGCCGACCCTGACTGTGCAGATTCCGCGATGCTGAAGGCCGACGTCCGCGACCCGGCCGCGTTGCCGCGGTTGCTGTTGACCGTGCTGGCGTTGGCCGTGCTGTGGCCGGGGCTGCAGTTGAGCGAGCTGAACCCTGGCGTTTTGCTGCAGGCAGAAAACCGTCAGCAGATCGCCAGCTTCACCAGCGCCTTCTGGCCGCCAGCGCACAGTGCCGAATTCCTCCGGTTGTTGTATGAGTCCACCTTGCAGACCTTGGCCGTGGCGACAGCGGGCATGGCCTTGGCGCTGTTGCTGGCGGTCCCGACCAGCCTGCTGGCGAGCCGTGCGCTGTCACTGCGCGCCGCTTCCCGTGGAGGCCGGGCAGGGCCGTGGTCGCGCTTGTTGCGCCTGCCCGTTCGCGGCTTGCTTATTTTTCTGCGCAGCGTGCCGGAGATCGTCTGGGCGCTGCTGTTCGTGCGGGCCGTGGGCCTGGGGCCAACGGCCGGGGTACTGGCCATCGCCATTACCTACAGCGGCATGCTCGGCAAGGTCTACGCGGAGATCTTCGAATCGGTCGACCAGCGCCCGGCGCATGCCTTGCTACAGGCCGGCAGTGGGCGGTTGGCGGCATTCTTCTACGGTATCCTGCCCAGCGCGTCGGCGGAGGTGGTGTCCTACACCGTCTACCGCTGGGAATGCGCCGTGCGCGCTTCTGTGGTGATGGGCTTTGTCGGTGCCGGTGGGCTTGGGCAGCAGATCGACCTGTCGATGCGCATGTTTGCCGGGGGCGAAGTGGCGAGCATGCTACTGGCGTTCCTCGGCCTGGTGCTGCTGGCTGACCTGCTTAGCCGCTTCCTGCGCGGGAGGCTGGCATGAACCGGGTGGTCAATCTGCTGGTGATCGTAGCAATCATGGCGGCGGTGGTGGCGTCGTTCGGTTATCTGCAGCTGGACCTGCACGCCTTGGTGGGCGATGGCGGGCTGGGGCAGATGGGTGAGTATGCTGCGCGCTTCCTGCATCCGGACCTGTCCGGCGAACACCTGCAAGCGGTGGGGCGCGGCGCACTGGAAACGCTGGCCATGTCGGGCCTGGGCACGCTGCTGGCCATGGCCCTCGGCATGCTGTTGGCGTTGCCGGCGGCGGGGCGCTTCGGTTGGCCGCTGCAATCTCTGGCACGCTTGCTGCTCAATGCCCTGCGTGCCATTCCAGAGTTGGTATGGGCCGCATTGACGGTGCTGGCGGCGGGCCTGGGGCCCAATGCCGGTACTTTGGCCTTGGCGCTTCACACGTCAGGAGTGTTAGGGCGTTTGTTTGCCGAGGCGCTGGAGAATGCGCCGGCAGAACCCGCCGCAGCGATTCGCCTGCAGGGCGGGGGGCAGGTGGCGGCGTTCTGTTTCGGGACCTTGCCGAATTTGTGGCCGCAATTGCTGGCGTACAGCCTGTACCGCTGGGAGAACAACATTCGCATGGCCAGTGTGCTGGGCTTCGTCGGAGCCGGGGGGCTGGGGCAGATGCTCTATACCACCTTGAGCCTGTTCCAGGAGGCGCAGGCCAGCACGGTGATCATGGCGATGTTGTTATTGGTGCTGCTGGTGGATGCCTTCAGTGATGTGCTGCGCCAGCGGTTTGTGCGGGCCTGACAGATAGCCGGGGCCGCTCTGCGGCCCTTTCGCGACACAAGGCCGCTCCACAGGGGGGCGCGATCTTCTGTAGGAGCGGCCTTGTGTCGCGAAAGGGCTGCAAAGCAGCCCCCTTTACGAAGCCAGCTCCCCACACTGCGCTTCCCGCTGCATCGATTCCAGATTCCGTTCGATCGTCTCGCAGATGGTATCCATCTGAATCTGATGCTCACTGAAGCGAAACGGACTTTGCAGATCAGTCCCGATCCGCTCGATCGCCAGCAGCATGAAGCCCACCACCGTCGACGCCAGCGGTGTGAACCAGCCCAGCGACTCCACCAGCCCCACCGGCACGATCAGGCAGAACAGCGTGATGAACAGCCGTGGGAAATACACGTAAGGGTAGGGCAGCGGCGTATTGGCAATCCGCTCCATGCCGCCTTGGGCATTGGAAAGGTCCACCAGCGTCGACTCCAGCCGCGCCAGGCGAATGCTGTCCAGCCGGCCGGCTTGGTATTCCCGCGCCAGCAATGCCGCCGAGCCACTGAGTATGTCATTGGCAAAGTTGTTCGAACGGTTACGCCGCTCGAACTCCCCCGGCGGGATGAACGCCATCAGTTCGTCCGGGCAAGCCTCACCCTTCAAGTGTGCTGCCAGGCAGTTCACATAGGCGATGTGCCGGCGCAGCAAGGTCGCCTTGACCGGGTTCAGTTCGTCCTGCGGGTCATCGATCAGCGTCAGCGTCTGCCGGGCGAAGCTGCGCGAACTGTTCACCAGTGCTCCCCACAAGGTTCGCGCTTCCCACCAGCGGTTGTAGGCGCTGCTGTTGCGAAAGCTCACCAGCACCACCAGCGCCGAACCCAGCAAGGTCAGCGGAATCAGCGGCAGGGTGAACTTGCTGTTGAAGAACAGCATGAAGTCGATGGTGACCAGTACGTCCCACAGCAGCAGCCAGAACAGCGACCAGCCGATGTAGCCGAACGTCTTGACGATCAGGCGGTATTTACGGGCGATGACGTCTTTCACGCGAGCTGCCTCGAAAAGCCGGGGATGCATGATGGGACGTCGAGGGGCGTGGATGGTTCGGCGCTGCTCGTCCTGGGATGTTACCGAACGTGTTGCTTCATCTGCACCAAGGCCACCCGCTTGCCATCCTGAGCCTGTCGCTCCTCGATGCCGAAAGGTATGAAGCCAAGCTGTGGATAAAGCAGCAGGCCCGCGGTGTTGTGGTTGAAACAAGACACCCAGACTTCCCGCGCCGCGAACTGTTCACGGGCGAGGTCGACCATGCATTGCACCAGGTAACGCGCCACGCCCTGGCCGCGAGCAACGGGTGCCACCACCACGTTGCCGAGGGCACAGATACCGCCGTGCTCAGCCTTGTAGAAGTTGGCGAAACCGAGCACAAGGCCATCGCCCTCGACCACGGTCGAACCGCTGCGCTGGGCGATGGCGTCGCTCAATTGCGCGGGGGTGAGCGGGTAGGTGGCTTTGGAAAACATATAGAACAGCTCATCCGGGCTTTGCGCGAAGCTGCAGATGGCCGGGATGTCGCTGGGTTGGACGGGGCGGTGACCAAGGTGCATGGCAGGTCCTTTGCGTGAATGGGCTGGCCAGATCATCAGTGCCGGCCGCCACCGTATCATGATCGCTCGCACGTTGGATCAAGGCTTGCTGGCTACCGCCACATAGCCCTTGATCGCGGCAGGCGCGCTGTGCGGCTTGCCCTTGTGTGCCAGATACTGGAAGCGGCGCCATTCCTTGTCGATTTCGCTATACGACATGAACACGCTGACCCGCGCCTTGTCGGCCAGGTCCGGGCGGTTGCGGGCATTGATCCCGTCCTTGGAAATGAAGGCGACGTTCATGCCGACCACCTTGCCGTCGTCGGCGAACACGGGGCCGCCGGACATGCCTTTGGTGATCGGGCCGTCATGCACCGAGTAGAAGACGCTGCCCGGTGTACCTTCGAGGCGCACCAGCGAGTCGAGCGTACGGCCCTTGCCTTGCACCGGCATCATGAAACTGTTGAAGCCGACCGCCGTCACCGACTCGCCCGGCACAAACTGACGCCACTGCGGCACCTTGCTGGCCTTGTGCTTGAAGAACACCACGTCACCCAGCCCTTCATGCACCACATTGGGCAGGAACGGCGTGTGCTTGGCGGTGACGGCGTAGTCTTCGTTCCACTGGATGGCGGTAGCCATCAGCAGCATCGGCAGGGGGGCACCGGAGGTGACGACAAAAGCCTGGTCGTAGACGGGGTTTGAAACGTATTCGGTTGGCATTCCATTGCACCCACTCAGCAGCATCATTGCTGCCAGACAGGGCGCGGTTTTGTTCATGGGTCACGCAGTGGTCATTGATAACGGGAGCGCAAATATGGCGAATTGATATTACGCTATCAATACTTTCGGCTTATAACCGACGAATGACAGCTTATGGCCATTATCCGGGCAGTTGCCAATTGAATGCGTGGATGTCTTGCTCGTTCCAGGCCATCGGGTTGGCGTCAAAAATCGCAGCCTGAACGACTGGTGTGGATGAAGTCCCTGGAACTGGTCGCAGCAAACCCACTCGGCAGGGGCCTGTTCAGCGCTGAATAGCGCGCACAAAAAAACCGACCATGCGGTCGGTTTTTTTTGGATTTTGGTGCCCCGAGGGAGACTCGAACTCCCACTCCTTTCGAAAACGGATTTTGAATCCGCCGCGTCTACCAATTCCGCCATCAGGGCTGTGGCGCGCAGTATAGAGAGGTGCCCGTGGTCGGTCAATCGGCTTTCATGGTCAATTTTCACACATTGGGCTAAACTTCCCGGCCCTGTCGAACCCGAACATCATCATGCGCGTCGCCGATTTTTCCTTCGAACTCCCCGATTCCCTGATCGCCCGCCACCCTCTGGCCGAGCGCCATGGCAGCCGTCTGCTGGTCCTCGATGGGCCGAGCGGGGCGCTGGCGCACAAGCAATTCCCGGATCTGCTCGACTATCTGCAGCCGGGCGACCTGATGGTGTTCAACAACACCCGGGTGATTCCGGCGCGGCTGTTTGGCCAGAAAGCCTCCGGCGGCAAGCTGGAAGTGCTGGTCGAGCGTGTGCTCGACAGCCACCGCGTGCTGGCCCATGTACGTGCCAGCAAGGCGCCTAAAGAAGGCGCGGTGATCCTCATCGATGGCGGTGGCGAGGCCGAGATGGTCGCCCGCCACGACACGCTGTTCGAGCTGCGCTTCACCGAAGAGGTGCTGCCGCTGCTCGAGCGCGTCGGCCATATGCCGCTGCCGCCCTACATCGACCGCCCGGACGAGGGCGCAGACCGTGAGCGTTACCAGACCGTGTACGCCGAGCGTGCCGGTGCCGTGGCCGCGCCAACTGCCGGCCTGCACTTCGACGAAGCGCTGCTGGAGAAGATCGCCGCCAAGGGCGTCGAGCGCGCCTTCGTCACCCTGCACGTGGGTGCTGGCACCTTCCAGCCGGTACGGGTCGACAAGATCGAAGACCACCACATGCACAAAGAGTGGCTCGAAGTGAGCCAGGATGTGGTCGACGCCATCGAGGCCTGCCGCGCACGTGGCGGCCGGGTGATCGCGGTCGGGACCACCAGCGTGCGCTCGCTGGAGAGCGCGGCGCGCGATGGCGTGCTCAAGGCTTTCAGCGGTGACACCGACATCTTCATCTTCCCGGGCCGGCCTTTCCATGTGGTCGATTGCCTGGTCACCAACTTCCACCTGCCGGAGTCCACGCTGCTGATGCTGGTCTCGGCCTTCGCCGGTTACCCCGAGACCATGGCTGCCTACGCGGCGGCGGTCGACAACGGTTACCGCTTCTTCAGTTACGGTGATGCCATGTTCATCACCCGCAATCCGGCGCCACGCGGCCCAGAGGATCAAGCATGAGTCGCACCTGTCGAATGTCGTTCGAACTGCTGGCCACCGACGGCAAGGCCCGTCGTGGCCGGTTGACCTTCCCCCGTGGCACGGTCGAGACCCCGGCGTTCATGCCGGTGGGTACCTATGGCACGGTCAAGGGCATGCTGCCGCGTGACATCGAGGCCATCGGCGCCGAGATCATCCTCGGCAACACCTTCCACCTGTGGCTGCGCCCGGGTACCGAGGTCATCAAGAAGCACAACGGCCTGCACGACTTCATGCAGTGGAAAGGCCCAATCCTCACCGATTCCGGTGGTTTCCAGGTGTTCAGCCTGGGCGCCATGCGCAAGATCAAGGAGGAGGGGGTGACCTTCGCCTCGCCAGTCGACGGTTCCAAGGTGTTCATGGGCCCGGAAGAGTCCATGCAGGTGCAGCGCGACCTGGGCTCGGACATCGTCATGATCTTCGACGAATGCACGCCTTACCCGGCCGAGCACGATGTGGCGCGCACCTCCATGGAACTGTCGCTGCGCTGGGCCCAGCGTTCGAAGAATGCCCACGGTGACAACACCGCAGCGCTGTTCGGCATCGTTCAGGGCGGCATGTACCAGGACCTGCGCATGCGCTCGCTGGAAGCGCTGGTCAACATCGACTTCGACGGCCTGGCCATCGGTGGCCTGTCGGTGGGTGAGCCGAAGCACGAGATGATCAAGGTGCTCGACTACCTGCCGGCCCAGATGCCGGCTGACAAACCTCGTTACCTTATGGGGGTAGGCAAACCGGAAGATCTGGTTGAGGGTGTGCGCCGCGGCGTCGACATGTTCGACTGCGTGATGCCCACGCGCAACGCGCGCAACGGCCACCTGTTCGTCGATACAGGGGTGATCAAGATCCGCAACGCGTTCCATCGCCATGATGATTCGCCGCTGGATCCGACCTGTGACTGCTACACCTGCACCAACTTCTCCCGCGCTTATCTCCATCATCTGGACAAGTGCGGCGAAATGCTGAGCAGCATGCTGAATACCATCCACAACTTGCGCCATTACCAGCGCTTGATGGCCGGTTTACGCGAGGCTATTCAACAGGGTAAATTGGCCGCCTTTGTCGACGCCTTCTACGCCAAGCGCGGGCTGCCTGTGCCGCCTTTGGACTGACTGTTCGCATCCATTATTAGAAAATTACATTAGGAGTGCCCAATGAGCTTCTTGATCCCCGCCGCATACGCGGACGCTGCAGCACCTGCCGCTGGCCCAGCCGGCACCGGCTTTGAGTGGATTTTCCTGGTCGGTTTCCTGGTCATCTTCTACCTGATGATCTGGCGCCCGCAGTCCAAGCGTGCCAAAGAGCAGAAGAACCTGCTGAGCAACTTGCAGAAAGGTGACGAAGTTGTCACCAACGGCGGTATCGCCGGCAAGATCGTCAAGGTTTCCGATGACTTCGTTGTCCTGGAAGTTTCCGACACCGTCGAACTGAAGTTCCAGAAGGGTGCCATCGCGGCAACCCTGCCAAAAGGTACGCTCAAGGCTATCTGAGTTACCGGTTTCATTTTTCCAGTCGGGGCGCGCAAAGCGCCCCGCGTCTTGAACGGGCGGCGTGATGCTGAACAAATACCCTCTGTGGAAATACGCACTGATCCTGGTGGTACTGGCGATCGGTTTCATTTATTCCGCTCCCAACCTCTACCCGGATGATCCGGCGGTGCAGATCAGCGGTGCCAGCTCGGCGCTGCAGGTCAAGCAGGCCGACCTCGATCGCGTCAGCAAGGCGCTGGTCGATGCCGGCATCACCGTCAAGGGCGCGAGCCTGGGTGAGAAGGGCAGTGGGCTGATTCGCCTGACCAACCAGGAAGATCAACTGCCAGCCAAGGATGTAGTGCGCAAGGCACTGGGCGATGATTACGTCGTGGCCCTGAACCTGGCCCAGACTACCCCGCAATGGCTGCGTAACCTGGGTGCAAGCCCGATGAAGCTGGGCCTGGACCTGTCCGGTGGTGTGCACTTCCTGCTGGAAGTGGACATGGACAAGGCCATGAGCGCCCGCATGAAAGTCTACGAAGGCGAGGTCAAGACCTTGCTGCGCAAAGAGCGCATCCGCTATCGCAGCCTGCCGCAGCAGGATGGCGGTGTGATGCTGGGCTTCGCTGACGATGCTACCCGCGAACAGGCACGTGCCCTGATCCGCAAGAATTTCAATGATTTCGACCTGACCACCACCGAGCGCAACGAGCTTGCCGTGCTGCGTCTGGCGCTGACCCAGGCGAAAGTCGCCGAGATCCGCGAATACTCGATCAAGCAGAACCTGACCACCGTTCGCAACCGTGTGAACGAGCTGGGCGTGGCCGAGCCGCTGGTACAGCGCCAGGGCGCCAACCGCATCGTGGTCGAGCTGCCAGGCGTGCAGGACACTGCCGAAGCCAAGCGTATCCTCGGCAAGACCGCCAACCTGGAGTTCCGCTTCGGCGCCGAGCCGGGTGCTTCCAAGGCCACTACGGAGGTCTTCGAGTTCCGTGAAGGCAACCGTTCCGCTGCCGTCGAGCGTGGCCTGATCATCACCGGTGACCAGGTTACCGACGCCCAGGCCAGCTTCGACGAGCATGGCCGCCCGCAGGTGAACATCCGCCTGGATGGCCACGGTGGTGAGCTGATGAGCCGCGCTACCCGCAGCAACGTCGGCCGCAGCATGGCGGTGATCTTCATCGAACAGAAGCCGGTCACTCGCTACGTCAAGCAGACGGTCGATGGTGTCGAGAAGGACGTTGCCGTACAGAGCTTCCAGGAAGAGAAGAAGATCATCAGCCTGGCGACCATCCAGTCGCCACTGGGCAGCCAGTTCCGTATCACCGGCCTGAACGGCCAGGGTGAGTCCTCGGAACTGGCCCTGCTGCTGCGTGCCGGTGGTCTGGCCGCGCCGATGTACTTCGCTGAAGAACGTACCATTGGCCCAAGCCTGGGTGCCGACAACATCACCAAGGGTATCGATGCGTCGCTGTGGGGCATGCTGTTCGTCTCGCTGTTCATCATCGCCATCTACCGCGGCTTCGGCGTGATCGCCACCATCGCCCTGGCGGGCAACATGGTGCTGCTGCTGGCGCTGATGTCGCTGCTGGGCGCCACCCTGACCCTGCCTGGTATTGCCGGTATCGTGCTGACCATGGGTATGGCGGTGGACGCCAACGTGCTGATCTTCTCGCGTATCCGTGAGGAGCTGAATGCCGGCATGTCGGTGCAGCGCGCCATTCACGAAGGCTTCAACCGCGCCTATACCGCGATCATCGACGCCAACCTGACCAGCCTGCTGGTCGGCGGCATCCTGTTCGCCATGGGGACCGGCCCGGTCAAGGGCTTCGCGGTAACCATGTCCCTCGGGATTTTCACCTCGATGTTCACCGCCGTCATGGTGACCCGTGCAATGGTCAACCTGACCTGCGGCGGGCGTGACATCAAGAAGCTGTGGGTTTGAGGGAGCTGCGATGAAAACCATCAACTTCATGGGCGTGCGCAATGTTGCGTTCGCCATTACCGTGCTCCTCACTGTGCTGGCGCTGTTCAGCTGGTGGCAAAAGGGCCTGAACTTCGGCCTGGACTTCACCGGCGGTACGCTGATCGAGCTGACCTACGAACGGCCGGCCGACCTCAAGGCGGTCCGCGCCGAGCTGGTCGAGTCCGGCTTCCACGAGGCTGTGGTGCAGAGCTTCGGCGCCACCACCGACCTGCTGGTGCGTATGCCGGGCGATGACCCGCAGTTGGGTGCCAAGGTTGGCGCGGCCCTGCAGAAGGCCGGCGGCGACAACCCGGCCACGCTCAAGCGTGTCGAGTTCGTCGGCCCGCAGGTGGGTGAAGAGCTGCGCGACCAGGGTGGCCTCGGCATGCTCCTGGCACTGGGCGGCATCCTCATCTACCTGGCGTTCCGCTTCCAGTGGAAGTTCGCCGTGGGTGCGATCGTCTCGCTGATCCACGACGTGGTGGTGACCTTGGGTATCCTGTCGTTCTTCCAGATCACCTTCGACCTGACGGTGCTGGCGGCGGTGCTGGCGATCATCGGCTACTCGCTGAACGACACCATCGTCGTTTTCGACCGGGTACGTGAGAACTTCCGCGTGATGCGCAAGGCCTCGCTGATCGAGAACATCAACGTCTCGACCACCCAGACCCTGTTGCGCACGATTGCCACCTCGGTTTCGACCTTGCTGGCGATCGCCGCGCTGCTGTTCTTCGGTGGTGACAACCTGTTCGGCTTCTCCCTGGCATTGTTCATCGGTGTCATGGCCGGTACCTATTCGTCGATCTACATCGCCAACGTGGTGCTGATCTGGCTGAACCTGAACAGCGAAGACCTGATCCCGCCGGTGAAAAACGAAGGTGTGGATGACCGTCCTTAAGGATTAGTCCTACGCCGTTCGGCGGCATAAAAGGCGCGAGTGTTGAACTCGCGCCTTTTTTTTTGCTCCAAGGCTGGGAGAAAGCAGGTTAGCTCCTGCAGGTAAAACAGGAGGTTCATGTGAACAAATCAATGCTCGTAGGCGCTGTGCTGGGTGCTGTCGGTGTTACTGCCGGAGGTGCTGTCGCCACCTACAGCTTGGTGAACAAGGGGCCTGAATATGCCCAGGTCACCGACGTGCAACCGATCAAGCAACAGGTCAAAACGCCGCGCGAGGTCTGCAAGGACGTTGCCGTCACGCGTCAGGCGCCGGTCAAGGACCAGCACCAGATCGCCGGCACCGTCGTGGGCGCTCTGGCTGGCGGCCTGTTGGGTAACCAGATTGGCGGCGGTACTGGCAAGAAAATCGCTACCGTGGCCGGTGCGGTCGGTGGTGGTTATGCCGGTAACAAGGTGCAGGAGGGCATGCAGCAGCGTGACACCTACACCACCACGCAAACCCGCTGCAACACGGTCAACGACATCAGCGAGAAGGTGGTGGGCTACAACGTCAAATACACCATTGGCGACCAGGTCGGCCAGGTGAAGATGGACCGCGAGCCGGGTTCGACCATACCGTTGGACAAGAATGGCAAGCTGATCCTCAGCGAAGCTGGTCAGTAAAACCCGTTGCGGTCTGCTCTTTGTAGGAGCGGCCTTGTGTCGCGAAAGGGGCGCGTAGCGGCCCCAGATCTTTGCAAAGGTAGAGATTGCCGGGGCTGCTTCGCACCCCTTTCGCGACACAAGGCCGCTCCTACAGGGGGGCGAAGCCGGGCGGTAAGCACAGGCATAAAAAAAGCACCCCGTGGGGTGCTTTTTTTTGCCTGCAATCCGCGCTTAGCGCTTCATGTGCTCTGGCAGGTGCGGCTGGATAGCGGTCAATACGGCCTTGAAGCACTTGATGTTGCCTGCAACGATGTGGCCCTTGTCGAGGAAGTCATGGCCACCGTTGAAGTCGCTCACCAGGCCACCAGCTTCCTGGATCAGCAGTACGCCCGCAGCCATGTCCCACTCCGACAGGCCCGACTCCCAGAAAGCGTCGAAACGGCCGGCGGCCACGTAGGCCAGGTCCAGGCTGGCGGAGCCGGCGCGGCGGATGCCGGCGGTTTGGCCAGTCAGGGCGCGGAACATGCCCAGGTAGTTGTCCATGTCAGCCATCTGGTTGTCACGGAACGGGAAGCCGGTACCCAGCAGGGCGCCGTCCAGGCTGGTGCGCGAGCTGACGCGCAGGCGGCGGCCATTGAGCTGGGCGCCACGGCCACGGCTGGCGGTGAATTCTTCCTGGCGAACCGGGTCGACGATCACGGCGTGCTCGAGGCGGCCACGGTATTTGCAGGCGATGCTGACAGCGAAGTGCGGGATGCCACGCAGGAAGTTGGTGGTGCCGTCCAGCGGATCGATGATCCACAGGTAGTCCTTGCCTTCTTCGCCGGTGCCGGCGTGCAGGCCGGTTTCTTCACCTTGAATGGAGTGGTTCGGGTAGGCCTTGCGCAGGGCGTTGACGATGCTCTGCTCGGCGGCGCGATCCACTTCGGAGACGTAGTCCTTGGCCTCTTTCTCGTCGACCTTGATGCTATCCAGGCGTTCGATGGAGCGGAAAATCAGTTCACTGGCGCTGCGAGCGGCGCGCAGGGCGATATTCAGCATAGGCTGCATGGGCGGGTCACCTGGAGATGTTAAAGAAGAAAGCCGGACATTCTAGCAGAAAAGTTTGGCGGCAGAAGTGTCACATTTGCTTTCGTGGCGTTACGCTGGTCGGTTCTGTAAGATCGATTTCCCCCAAACCTGCATCTGTGAGCACAACACCTTGCTGCAAAATATTCGTGTTGTTCTGGTCAATACCAGCCACCCCGGCAACATCGGCGGCGCTGCGCGTGCCATGAAAAACATGGGCTTGTCGCGTCTGGTGCTGGTGCAGCCAAAAGAGTTCCCTTCCGGCGACGCCACCGCCCGCGCCTCGGGTGCCGACGACATCCTGGCCAGTGCCCAGGTGGTCGACAGCCTTGAAGAGGCGCTGGTCGGCTGCAACCTGGTCATGGGCACCAGTGCCCGTGAGCGCAGCATCCCTTGGCCGTTGATCGACCCGCGCGAGTGCGGGGCCAAGGCCGTGGAGCATGCCGGTGGCGGTGAAGAGATCGCCCTGGTGTTCGGGCGCGAACACGCCGGCCTGACCAACGAAGAACTGCAGCGATGTCACTTCCACGTGCACATTCCCTCGAACCCCGACTTCAGCTCGCTGAACCTTGCTGCTGCAGTCCAAGTGCTCTCCTATGAGGTGCGCATGGCCTGGCTGGCAGCCGAAGGTACGCCTTCGAAAGTCGAGAAGTTCGACGCCAACTCGCTGCGCAGCAACGAGCTGGCGACCATGGACGAAATGGAGCTGTTCTATGAACACCTGGAGAAAACCCTCGTGGACATCGGCTTCCTCGACCCTGAAAAGCCCAAGCACCTGATGCCGCGCCTGCGCCGGCTGTATGGGCGCAGCTCGGTCAATCGTTCGGAAATGAGCATTTTGCGCGGCATCCTCACCGAGACCCAGAAGGTCGTCCGGGGCGAGCCGCATAAAAGGAAGGACTGACAGATGTTCGAACGTCTGCGTGAAGATATCCAGAGCGTGTTCCATCGAGACCCGGCGGCGCGCAACGCCTTCGAGGTGCTGACCTGCTACCCCGGCATGCACGCCATCTGGTTGCACCGCCTGGGCAATGCCCTGTGGAGGCGCGATTTCAAGTGGCTGGCACGGTTGGTGTCGAACTTCGGTCGCTGGCTGACCGGTATCGAGATCCACCCCGGTGCGACCATTGGGCGGCGCTTCTTCATCGACCACGGCATGGGTATCGTCATCGGCGAGACCGCCGAGATCGGCGACGATGTCACCCTTTATCAGGGCGTGACCCTGGGTGGCACCAGCTGGAACAAAGGCAAGCGTCACCCGACTTTGGAAAACGGTGTAGTGGTAGGGGCGGGCGCCAAAGTGCTCGGCCCGTTCACTGTCGGTGCCGGGGCCAAGATTGGCTCCAATGCGGTGGTGACCAAGGCGGTACCGGCGGGTGCCACTGCAGTGGGTATCCCGGGGCGGATCATCGTCAAGAGCGAAGACAGCGAAGTCGAGGCCAAGCGCAAGGCCATGGCCGAAAAGATCGGCTTCGATGCCTACGGCGTCAGCGGCGACATGCCGGATCCGGTGGCTCGTGCCATCGGCCAGATGCTCGACCACCTGCAGGCTGTCGACGAGCGCCTGGAGGGCATGTGCGGAGCGCTGACCAAGATGGGCAGTGACTACTGTGCCAAGGAGCTGCCGAAGCTGCCGGAGGATGACTTCGCGGTCGAAACCCAGGCTGCCCAGCGCGACACTCAGTCGCATTGATTGCGCCGTGCTGAAGCCCTGCTGACATATGGGGCGTGTGCTCACGCCCCTTTGCTGCTACAATCGCGCCCGCCTCCCTGATGCAAACCCGACTAAAGCAGTAGGTCTAATAGTTGACTTAAATGCTCGGGAATCGCATACTCGCACACATCCCGTAACTCCCGTGGTACCCATTAGCCATGCGACTGACTACCAAAGGCCGATACGCCGTCACTGCCATGCTCGACCTGGCACTGCACGCGCAGCATGGGCCGGTGTCTTTGGCCGACATTTCCGAGCGCCAGGGCATTTCCCTCTCTTATCTGGAACAGCTGTTCGCCAAGCTGCGCCGCAGCAGTCTGGTCTCCAGCGTGCGCGGTCCGGGCGGTGGCTACCAGCTGTCGCGCGGCATGGAAACCATCCAGGTGGCCCAGGTCATCGACGCGGTCAACGAATCGGTCGATGCCACCCGTTGCCAGGGCCTCGGGGATTGCCATGCCGGTGACACCTGCCTGACTCACCACTTGTGGTGCGACCTCAGCCAGCAGATCCACGAATTCCTCAGCGGCATCAGCCTGGCTGACCTCGTCATGCGCCGTGAGGTGCAGGAAGTCGCCCAGCGCCAGGACCTGCGGCGTGTCGCAGGCCGTACCGCCCAGCTGGACAAGATTGAGACGTCCGCCGTCGACTGACCTTTTGCAGTGACGAGCGACGCCACCGCCTGATAGGAGATACCCATGAAGTTGCCGATCTACCTCGATTACTCCGCTACCACGCCGGTCGACCCTCGTGTCGCCCAGAAGATGGCCGACTGCCTGCTGGTCGACGGCAACTTCGGTAACCCGGCCTCGCGTTCCCACGTGTTCGGCTGGAAGGCCGAAGAAGCGGTCGAGAACGGCCGCCGCCAGGTTGCCGAGCTGATCAACGCCGACCCGCGCGAAATCGTCTGGACCAGCGGTGCCACCGAGTCCGACAACCTCGCCCTCAAAGGCGTGGCGCACTTCTATCAGACCAAGGGCAAGCACATCATCACCTCCAAGATCGAGCACAAGGCGGTCCTGGATACCGCTCGCCAGCTCGAGCGTGAAGGTTTCGAAGTCACCTACCTGGAACCGGGCGAGGACGGCATCGTCACCCCGGCCATGGTCGAAGCCGCCCTGCGTGACGACACCATCCTGGTCTCGCTGATGCACGTGAACAACGAAGTCGGCTCGATCAACGACATCGCCGCCATCGGTGAACTGACCCGTTCGCGCGGCGTACTGTTCCACGTCGACGCCGCCCAGTCGGCCGGCAAGGTCGAAATCGACCTGCAGAAGCTGAAAGTCGACCTGATGTCGTTCTCTGCGCACAAGGTCTACGGCCCTAAAGGTATCGGCGCGCTGTACGTCAGCCGCAAGCCGCGTGTGCGCCTGGAAGCCATCATTCACGGCGGTGGCCATGAGCGCGGCATGCGTTCGGGCACCCTGCCGACCCACCAGATCGTCGGCATGGGCGAAGCCTTCGCCATCGCCAAGCAGGAAATGGCCGCCGAGAACGTGCGCATCAAGGCACTGAGCGACCGCTTCTTCAAGCAGGTTTCGGACCTCGAAGAGCTGTACGTCAACGGCAGCAAGACTGCCCGCGTGCCACACAACCTGAACCTGAGCTTCAACTATGTCGAAGGCGAGTCGCTGCTGATGTCCCTGAAAGACATCGCCGTATCGTCCGGTTCGGCCTGTACCTCCGCTTCGCTCGAGCCGTCGTATGTACTGCGCGCTCTGGGCCGCAACGACGAGCTGGCGCACAGCTCGATCCGCTTCTCCTTCGGCCGCTTCACCACTGAAGAAGAAGTCGACTATGCCGCGCAGCAAGTCTGCATGGCCGTTAACAAACTGCGTGAGCTGTCGCCGCTGTGGGACATGTACAAAGACGGCGTTGACATCTCCAAGATCGAGTGGGCCGCCCACTAAGCAGTCGCCGGCAAGAGCGGCTCCCTGATGAGGAAGGAATTGCACCATGGCATACAGTGAAAAGGTCATCGACCACTACGAAAACCCACGCAACGTCGGCAAGATGAACGCCGAAGACCCGGATGTCGGTACCGGCATGGTCGGCGCCCCTGCGTGCGGTGACGTGATGCGTCTGCAGATCAAGGTCAACGAGCAAGGCATCATCGAAGACGCCAAGTTCAAGACCTACGGCTGCGGTTCGGCCATCGCCTCCAGCTCCCTCGCCACCGAGTGGATGAAGGGCAAGACCCTGGACGAAGCCGAAACCATCAAGAACACCCAGCTGGCGGAAGAACTGGCGTTGCCGCCAGTGAAAATCCACTGCTCGGTACTCGCCGAAGATGCCATCAAGGCAGCCGTTCGCGACTACAAGCAGAAGAAAGGCTTGATCTAAGCCGCCCGTTGCAAGGTAAGAGTCAAGGAGTTCCGATGGCTATCAGCATGACAGAAGCCGCCGCCAACCACATTCGCCGCTCCCTCGACGGGCGCGGCAAGGGTGAGGGCATTCGCCTGGGCGTGCGCACCACCGGCTGCTCGGGCCTGGCCTACGTGCTGGAGTTCGTCGACGAGCTGGCCGAAGAAGACGAGGTATTCGAGAACCATGGCGTCAAGGTGATCATCGATCCCAAGAGCCTGGTCTACCTCGATGGCACCGAGCTGGACTTCGTCAAGGAAGGGTTGAACGAAGGCTTCAAGTTCAACAACCCCAACGTGCGCGGTGAGTGTGGCTGCGGCGAAAGCTTCAACGTCTGAGGCTGGCCGTGGGTACTCCTTGTCATTTCGCTCTGTTTGACCTCCAGCCCTGTTTCCGCCTGGATCTCGATAAACTGGCCACTCGCTATCGCGAGCTGGCCCGTGAGGTCCATCCGGACCGCTTCGCTGACGCTTCCGAGCGCGAGCAGCGGGTAGCGCTGGAAAAGTCCGCGGCCCTCAACGACGCCTACCAGACCCTGCGCAGTGCGCCGCGCCGTGCCCGCTACCTGCTGGCAATCGGTGGCCACGAAGTGCCCCAGGAGGTCACGGTGCATGACCCTGACTTCCTGTTGCAGCAGATGCAGTGGCGCGAAGAGCTGGAAGAGCTGCAGGACGAAGCCGACCTCGATGGCGTGGCCGTGTTCAAGAGGCGCCTGAAGGCCGCTCAGGACACGCTGAACGAGGATTTCGCCGCCTGCTGGGATGTGCCTGCCGAGCGCGACAAGGCCGAGCGCCTGATGCGCCGCATGCAGTTCCTCGACAAGCTCGCCCAAGAAGTGCGCCAACTCGAAGAGCGCCTCGACGATTAACCCGGTGTCGCCCGTGATGACGCCTAAGGTATTCAGATAAGCATGGCCCTACTGCAGATCGCCGAACCCGGTCAAAGCCCTCAGCCGCACCAGCGTCGTCTGGCGGTGGGGATCGACCTGGGTACCACCAATTCTCTGGTCGCTGCCGTGCGCAGCGGTCGCAGCGAACCCCTGCCCGATGCGCAGGGCAACGTCATTCTGCCGTCGGCGGTGCGTTACCTGGCTGGCCACAACGAAGTCGGCCTGGCCGCGCGTGAAGCGGCCTCCAGCGACCCGCTGAACACCGTTCTTTCGGTCAAGCGCCTGATGGGGCGTGGCCTGGCAGACGTCAAGCAGCTCGGTGAGCAACTGCCGTACCGCTTCATCGGCGGCGAGTCGCACATGCCATTCATCGACACCATCCAAGGGCCGAAAAGCCCGGTGGAAGTGTCCGCCGACATCCTCAAGGTGCTGCGCGAGCGCGCCGAAGCCACCCTCGGTGGTGAATTGGTAGGCGCGGTAATCACCGTGCCGGCCTATTTCGACGACGCACAGCGTCAGGCCACCAAAGACGCCGCGCGCCTGGCCGGCCTGAGCGTGCTGCGCCTGCT
Source organism: Pseudomonas sp. NBRC 111123 (assembly GCF_001320205.1). Taxonomy (NCBI): domain Bacteria; kingdom Pseudomonadati; phylum Pseudomonadota; class Gammaproteobacteria; order Pseudomonadales; family Pseudomonadaceae; genus Pseudomonas; species Pseudomonas sp. NBRC 111123. Next base: position 50,574 of record NZ_BCAZ01000030.1, on the reverse strand, counting down.
CAACGAACCGACCGCCGCTGCCGTGGCTTATGGCCTGGATCAGAACGCTGAAGGCCTGGTGGCCATCTATGACCTGGGTGGCGGTACCTTCGACATTTCCATCCTGCGCCTGACCGCCGGTGTATTCGAAGTGTTGGCTACCGGTGGCGATACTGCCTTGGGCGGCGATGATTTCGACCACGCCATCGCGGGCTGGATCATCGAGCAGGCCGGCCTGTCCGCTGATCTCGACCCGGCCACCCAGCGCCAGTTGCTGCAGGCCGCCTGCGCCGCCAAAGAGGCCCTGACCGATGCTGATAGCGTCAGTGTCGGCCATGGCGCCTGGCAGGGCGAGCTGAGCCGCGCCGCTTTTGAGGCCATGATCGAGCCCTTGGTTGCCCGCAGCTTGAAAGCTTGCCGTCGCGCCGTGCGCGATAGCGGTGTCGAGCTGGAAGAGGTGGGGGCAGTCGTGATGGTCGGTGGTTCGACCCGCGTGCCTCGTGTGCGTGAAGCCGTAGGTGCGCTGTTTGGCCGCACCCCGCTGACCTCGATCGACCCGGACCAGGTCGTGGCCATTGGCGCTGCGATCCAGGCCGATACCTTGGCCGGCAACCGTCGCGAAGGTGGCGAATTGTTGCTGCTCGACGTCATCCCGCTGTCCTTGGGCCTTGAAACCATGGGCGGGCTGATGGAGAAGGTGATTCCGCGCAACACCACCATTCCGGTGGCTCGCGCCCAGGAGTTCACCACTTACAAAGATGGCCAGTCGGCCATGATGATCCACGTCCTGCAGGGTGAGCGCGAGCTGATCAGCGACTGCCGCTCCTTGGCGCGCTTTGAACTGCGCGGCATTCCTGCCATGGTTGCCGGCGCCGCCAAGATTCGCGTGACCTTCCAGGTCGATGCCGATGGCTTGCTCAGTGTTGCCGCCCGCGAGCTGGGTTCGGGCGTTGAAGCCAGCATCCAGGTCAAGCCATCCTACGGTCTGACCGATGGCGAGATCGCTCGCATGCTCAAGGATTCCTTCGAGCACGCAGGCTCCGACAAGCAGGCGCGCCAGCTACGTGAGCACCAGGTTGACGGTGAACGCCTGCTCGAAGCGGTGCAGGGTGCCCTTGACGCCGACGGTGAGCGCCTGCTCAGCGACGATGAGCGGGTGGCCATCGAGTACCAGATGCAAGAATTGCGTGATTTGCTTAGCGGCACCGATGGCGCGGCCATCGAGCAACAGACCAAGCGTCTGTCGCAGGTGACCGATGCTTTTGCCGCCCGTCGCCTTGATTCGACGGTCAAAGCCGCACTGGCCGGGCGCAACCTGAATGAGATCGAGGAGTAACCGATGCCCCAGGTGATTTTCCTGCCGCACGAGAAGTTCTGCCCGGACGGGCTGGTGGTAGAGGTGGAGCCAGGGACCAATATCCTGGAGCTGGCCCACGAGCACCACATCGAGATGGAAAGCGCGTGCGGTGGTGTGTGTGCCTGCACCACCTGCCACTGCATCGTGCGCGAAGGCTTCGACTCGCTCGAGGAAGCCGATGAGCTGGAAGAGGACATGCTGGACAAGGCCTGGGGCCTGGAGGCGCAATCGCGCCTGGCTTGCCAGGTGATCGTCGGTGAAGACGATCTCACCATCGAGCTGCCCAAATATACGCTCAACCACGCTGCCGAAGCGCCGCACTGAGGTTTGCCCGATGAGCCTGAAATGGATTGATGTACTTGAGATCGCCATCCAGCTTGCAGAAAGCAAGCCGGACGTCGATCCTAAATATGTGAATTTCGTCGATCTGCACCGTTGGGTGCTGGCCTTGCCAGAGTTCAGCGACGATCCGTCACGTGGCGGTGAGAAAGTGCTCGAGGCCATCCAGGCGGCCTGGATCGAAGAAGCCGACTAAGCGTGACGCTGCAGGTTAGGCAATCCCCTGGAACCCGCGTATAATTCGCGGGTTTAATTTTTCGTAACACTCAATATTCTGGAGTTTTCCATGGCTGTTCAACGTACTTTCTCGATCATCAAGCCTGACGCCGTTGCCAAGAACGTAATCGGCAAGATCACCACCCGCTTCGAAGAAGCTGGCCTGAAAATCGTTGCCTCGAAAATCAAGCAACTGTCCAAAGCCGAAGCTGAAGGCTTCTACGCCGAGCACAGCGCTCGTGGCTTCTTCGGTGACCTGGTTGCCTTCATGACTTCCGGCCCGGTCGTTGTTCAGGTTCTGGAAGGCGAAAACGCCATCGCTCTGAACCGTGAGCTGATGGGCGCTACCAACCCTAAAGAAGCTGCTCCAGGCACCATCCGCGCTGACTTCGCCGAGTCGATCGACGCCAACGCCGTTCACGGTTCGGACTCCGAAGCTGCTGCTGCTCGCGAAATCGCTTACTTCTTCGCTGCTACCGAGGTAACCACTCGCTAAGCGAAAGCTTAAGGGTGAAGGTGAATCCATGACGACATCTACCGGCAAAATCAACCTGTTGGGGCTGACCCTGCAGGAAATGGAACAGTTCTTCGACTCGATCGGGGAGAAGCGCTTTCGTGCTGGCCAGGTGATGAAGTGGATTCACCATTTTGGCGTCGACGATTTCGCTGCCATGACCAACGTCGGCAAAGTCTTGCGCGAGAAGCTCGAGGCCGTCGCCGAAATTCGGGGCCCGGAAGTGGTCAGTGAAGACATTTCCGCCGACGGTACCCGCAAGTGGGTGGTCCGCGTTGCCTCCGGCAGCTGCGTCGAGACCGTCTACATCCCCACCGACGACCGCGGCACGCTCTGCGTCTCGTCGCAAGCCGGCTGCGCCCTGGATTGCAGTTTCTGCTCCACCGGCAAGCAAGGCTTCAACAGCAACCTCACCGCCGCCGAAGTGATCGGCCAGGTGTGGCTTGCGAACAAATCCTTCGGGACTGTCCCTGCCAAGATCGACCGCGCGATTACCAACGTGGTGATGATGGGCATGGGCGAACCCCTGCTGAATTTCGACAATGTCATCGCCGCGATGAAGATCATGATGGAAGATCTTGGCTATGGCATTTCCAAGCGCCGCGTCACCCTGTCCACCTCGGGCGTGGTGCCGATGATCGACGAACTGGCCAAGCACATCGACGTGTCCCTGGCGCTGTCGCTGCATGCGCCGAACGACGAACTGCGCAACCAGCTGGTACCGATCAACAAGAAGTACCCGCTGAAGATGCTGCTCGAGTCGTGCATGGGTTACATGTCGACCCTCGGTGGCAAGCGTGTGCTGACCATCGAATACACCCTGCTCAAGGACGTCAACGACCAGCCTGAGCACGCGGCACAGATGATCGAACTGCTGCGCGACGTACCGTGCAAGATCAACCTGATCCCGTTCAACCCGTTCCCGCATTCGGGCTACGAGCGGCCGAGCAACAACGCGATCCGCCGCTTCCAGGACCTGCTGCACCACGGTGGTTTCAACGTCACCACCCGTACCACCCGTGGCGACGACATCGACGCCGCCTGTGGTCAGCTGGTCGGTCAGGTCAACGACCGTACCCGCCGCAGCGAGCGCTACATCGCCGTCCGCCAGCTGTCCGCTGACGCCGAGCTGCAAGACAGCGCCGTGCGCCACTGAGTCCGGCCTTGCCATGAGCCTGCGCGCCGCGCTGTCGATCCTTGCGCTTTCGCTGCTGGCCGGCTGCGTGTCGGGCGGCGCGAGCGACCCCCTGGCCAACCGCCAGGGGCGAACGGAGGCAGGGCGTGCCTACACGCAGCTTGGCCTGGGTTATTTGCAACAAGGTTTGACCCAACACGCCAAGGTCCCGTTGGGCAAGGCCCTGGCGCTGGATGCCGGGGATGCCGACGCCCACACGGCTCTGGCCCTGGTGTTCCAGGCCGAAGGTGAGCCTGCCCTTGCCGAGGCGCACTTCAAGAAAGCGCTGGCTTCCCGCCCGGGCGACACGCGAATTCGCAACAATTACGGCAGTTTCCTATATGCTCAGCAACGTTTTGCCGAAGCCGAGCAGATGTTTCGCCTTGCCAGTGCCGATACCCTGTATCCTGAACGTTCGCGGGTATACGAGAACCTTGGCCTGACCGCCCTGAGGCTCGACGACCGCGACCAGGCACAGGCGTACCTCACCAAGGCCTTGCAACTTGACCGGCGCCAGCCCAGAGCGTTGCTTGAAATGGCTGAGTTGTCCTACGAAAACAGGCATTATGTGCCGGCCCGTGACTACTACGATCGTTTCAGCCAGTTGAGCGATCACAACGCCCGTAGCCTTCTGTTGGGCAGCCGCCTTGCCCGGGTATTCGACGAGCAGGGCACCCTGGCCGATCTGGGCCAGCAATTACAACGACTTTATCCCGGTACGCCGGAATATCAGCAATACCTGTCGGAGCAACGATGAAAGCCGCGCATCCCGAAGTAGCAGCAGCGACTGGCCAGAACCCCGGTGAGCTGTTGCGCCAGGCCCGCGAGAAACGCGAGTGGTCGCAAGCCGAGGTGGCCCGCAAGCTCAACCTCACCGTAAGTTCGCTGAACCACGTGGAAACCGGCGCCTTCGACAAGCTGCCCGGGCACACTTTCGCTCGCGGGTATATCCGCGCCTACGCCAAATTGATGGACATGGACCAGGCACCGCTGGTCGAAGCCTTCGACCAGTACACCGGCACCCACGCCAAAGGTAGCGAAGTGCATTCGCTGGGGCGTATCGAAGAGCCGGTGCGGCTGTCGCACAACATCATGCGTGGTGTCACCCTGCTGCTGCTGGTCGCCGTCGTCGGTGGCAGCTTCATCTGGTGGCAGGACCAGGGCAGCATGAAAGGCAAGGACCTGGCCAAGATCGCCCTCGAGCATGTGGAAGTCGAAAGCGCCGATGGCACCACCCAGATCCACCCGCTGGACGAGCCTGAAGACCAGGCCGTAACGGCAGGCGAGCAGCCGGAAAGCGCGCCGCTGCCGCTGGAGCGGGCCCCCGCCGAGGCGGCTGCCGAAACCACCAGCGAAGCCGCTCCGGCCGCCACTGATCCTGCTCCTGCTCCGGTTCAGCAGGCACCGGCTCATGCTGCCGCGCCAGCCCCGGCCCCTGCCGCACCGGTAGCACCGGCTGCACCCGTTGCCAGCGTGCCGGCCGTTGCCGCCACCGAGCCTGCCGCCCCTGCGGCCGTGCCGGCTGGCAGCGCCAAGGTTGCAATCCAGTTCACCGCCGATTGCTGGACCCAGGTGTCCGATGGCAACGGCAAGGTGCTGTTCAGCGCCATCAAGCGCAAGGGGGACAACCTCGAGTTGACCGGCAAGCCGCCATTCGCGGTCCGTCTGGGCTTTGCCCGTGGCGCCCAGGTCAGCTACAACGGCCAGGCCGTCGATGTTGCCCCGTTCACCAGTGGCGAGACCGCTCGCCTGAAGTTGGGACAGTAAGTCATGCACGGCGAATCTCCGATCAAACGTCGCGAATCCCGCAAAATCTGGGTCGGCAATGTGCCGGTGGGGGGGGATGCCCCCATCGCTGTGCAGAGCATGACCAACACCGACACCAACGATGTGATGGCCACCGTGGCGCAGATCCAGCGCCTGGTCGATGCCGGCGTCGACATCGTGCGTGTCTCGGTACCAGACATGGACGCCGCCGAGGCGTTCGGCAAGATCAAGCAACTGGTCAGCGTGCCGCTGGTTGCCGATATCCATTTCGACTACAAGATCGCCCTGCGTGTGGCTGAGCTTGGCGTCGATTGCCTGCGCATCAACCCGGGCAACATCGGCCGTGAAGACCGTGTGCGCGCGGTGGTCGATGCGGCTCGCGACCGTGGTATCCCGATCCGCATCGGCGTCAACGCCGGCTCGCTGGAAAAGGACCTGCAGAAGAAGTACGGCGAGCCGACACCGGCCGCGCTGGTCGAATCGGCCCTGCGTCACGTCGAGCACCTCGACCGCCTGGACTTCCAGGACTTCAAGGTCAGCGTCAAGGCCTCCGACGTGTTCATGGCCGTCGAAGCCTACCGCCTGCTGGCCAAGCAGATCATCCAGCCGTTGCACCTGGGCATCACCGAAGCCGGTGGCCTGCGCTCGGGGACGGTGAAATCCGCGGTCGGCCTCGGTATGCTGCTGGCCGAAGGCATTGGCGATACCATCCGTATCTCGCTGGCGGCCGACCCGGTCGAGGAAGTGAAGGTCGGCTACGACATCCTCAAGTCACTGCACCTGCGTTCGCGTGGCATCAACTTCATCGCCTGCCCGAGCTGCTCGCGGCAGAACTTCGATGTGGTCAAGACCATGAACGAGCTGGAAGGGCGCCTGGAAGACCTGCTGGTGCCGCTGGACGTGGCGGTGATCGGTTGCGTGGTCAACGGCCCTGGTGAAGCCAAGGAGTCCCACGTGGGGCTTACCGGCGGCACGCCGAACCTGGTCTACATCGACGGCAAGCCGGCGCAGAAACTGACCAATGACAACCTGGTCGATGAGCTGGAAAAGCTCATCCGCCAGAAAGCGGCCGAAAAGGTCGAGGCTGACGCGGCGCTGATCGCCCGCAGCTGACACACAGATTCGTAAGGACTTTTCGTGAGCAAATCGCTGCAAGCCATCCGTGGCATGAACGACATCCTGCCAGAGCAGTCGCCGCTCTGGCGCTACTTCGAAGGCACCGTCGCCGGCCTGCTGGACACCTACGGGTACAGCCAGATCCGCACGCCGATCGTCGAGTTCACCGAGCTGTTCAAGCGCTCGATTGGTGAAGTCACCGACATCGTCGAAAAAGAGATGTACACCTTCGAGGACCGCAACGGCGATTCGCTCACCTTGCGCCCTGAAGGCACTGCTGCCTGCGTGCGCGCCGTGCTGGAACATGGCATCACTGGCAACGGCCAGGTGCAGAAACTCTGGTATATCGGCCAGATGTTCCGCCACGAACGCCCGCAGAAGGGCCGCTATCGCCAGTTCCACCAGATTGGCGTGGAAGTGTTCAACCTGGACGGTCCGGACATCGACGCCGAGCTGATCATGCTGACCTGGCGCCTGTGGGGCCTGCTGGGCATCCAGGACGCGGTCAAACTCGAGCTCAACAGCCTGGGCACCAGCGAAGCCCGTGCCCGCTACCGTGACGCGCTGGTCGAGTTCCTCTCGGCGCGCCTGGAGCAGCTCGACGAAGACAGTCAGCGCCGCCTCAAGAGCAACCCGCTGCGTATCCTCGACAGCAAGGACCAGGGCACCCAGGCGGTGCTGGTCGGCGCGCCGAAGCTGGAAGACTACCTGGACGAAGATTCCCGCGTGCACTTCGAGGGCCTCAAGGCTCGCCTCGACGCCGCCGGCATCCCGTTCGTGATCAACACCAAGCTGGTCCGTGGCCTGGATTACTACAGCAAGACCGTGTTCGAGTGGGTCACCGACAAGCTCGGCGCCCAGGGCACCGTCTGTGCCGGTGGCCGTTATGACGGCCTGGTCGAGCAGATGGGCGGCAAGCCGACCACTGGCGTCGGTTTCGCCATGGGTATCGAGCGCCTGATCCTGCTGCTGGAAACCCTCGGCAAGGTCCCCGAGTCGATCAACCGCACCATCGACGTCTACCTGTGCGCCTTTGGCGAGCAGGCAGAACTGGCCGGCCTGCGCCTGTCCGAAGGCCTGCGTGATCGCCTGCCGGGCCTGCGCCTGGCGGTCAACGCCGGTGGCGGCAGCTTCAAGAGCCAGTTCAAGAAAGCCGACAAGAGCGGCGCGCTGTTCGCCCTGATTCTTGGCGACGACGAACTGGCCAAGCAAGAGATCGGCGTGAAGCCCCTGCGTGGTCAGGGCGAACAACAGAACATTGCCTGGGATGCTCTGGCTGAGCACCTGGAAACCGTGATCGCTCAGGCGTAACGCGGTTCAACAAGCGAATAGGCGAAAAGGAGTATTGGGGTGTCGAGTACCGATGATGATGACCTGGCAGGGGTCAAGGACTGGTGGAACCGCAACGGCAAGCCGCTGCTGACTGGCGCGCTGCTGGCGGGCGTGGTGGTGCTGGGTTGGAACACCTGGCACAAGTACCAGAGCAACCAGTCGCAAGGTGCCTCGCAGCTGTATCAGGCTTTGCTTGAGACCAGCCTGACGCCGAGCGGCCAGCCAGACGCGACCAAGGTCGCGGAATTGGCCGGCAAGCTCAAGAGCGAGTTCGGCGGCACTGCGTACGCCCAGTACGGCAGCCTGTTCGTGGCCAAGGTCGCGGTCGAGAGCGGCAAGCTCGACGACGCCGCTGCCGAGCTGAAAAGCGTGCTGGACAAGCCGGCCGACGTCACCCTGGGCGAAATCTCGCGCCAGCGCCTGGCCCGCGTGCTCGCCGCCCAGAACAAGGCCGAAGAGGCCCTCAAACTGCTCGACGGCGACGCTGACAAGGCGTTCCTGGCCAGCCGTGAAGAATTGAAGGGCGACCTGCTGGTGCAACTGGGTCGCGGCGACGATGCCCACAGTGCCTACGAAAAAGCCAAGGCCGCGCTGTCTGATGAAGCAGCGGTCGGTGGCCTGCAACTGAAGCTGGATGACCTGGCCAAAGGGGACGCGTAAGTGATCGGTTGGAAACAAGCAGCAGTGCTGACCCTGGCCGTGCTGGCCGCAGGTTGCAGCAGCAACAGCAAGAAGGAACTGCCTCCGGCCGAGCTGACCAAGTTCACCGAAGAAGTAGTGCTGAAAAAGCAGTGGAGCCGTTCGATCGGTGACGGCCAGGGCGAAACCTACAACACCCTGGTTCCGGCGATCGAGAACGACCGTATCTACGCCTCCGACGTTAACGGCGAAGTCTTCGCCCTCGACCGCATCACCGGTGACGTGGTGTGGAAAAAGGACCTGGACAAGCCGGTTTCCGGCGCGGTCGGTGTCGGCTACGGCCTGGTCATGCTCGGCACTCTCAAGGGTGAAGTGATCGCCCTGGATTCCAGCACCGGTGAGGAGCGCTGGAAGGCGCGTGTCACCAGCGAAGTGCTGGCTCCGCCTGCCAACAACGGTGACGTTGTGGTGGTGCAGACCCAGGACGACCGCCTTATCGGCCTGGATGCCGCCACTGGCGACCGCCGCTGGATCTACGAAAACACCCCGGCCGTGCTGACCCTGCGTGGCACCGGCGCGCCGATCGCCACCAACCGCCTGGCTGTCGCCGGCCTGTCCACCGGCAAGGTGGTCGCGGTGGATATCAACAACGGCGTACCGGTGTGGGAGAGCCGCGTGGCCATCCCGCAGGGCCGTTCCGAGCTGGACCGCGTGGTCGATATCGACGGCGGCCTGCTGCTGTCCGGTGGTACCCTGTACGTCAGCACCTACCAGGGCCGCGTCGCGGGCCTGGACCTGGAAAGCGGTCGTGTGCTGTGGCAGCGTGATGCCTCCAGCTACGTGGGTGTCGCCCAGGGTTACGGCAACGTCTATGTCAGTGAAGCCACCGGTACCGTTGAAAGCGTCGACGAGCGCTCTTCCAGCGCCCTGTGGAGCAACGATTCGATGGCCCGCCGTCAGCTGACTGCACCTGAAGTGTTCTCCAGCTACGTGGCTGTAGGTGACTTCGAGGGTTACCTGCACCTGCTCAGCCAGGTCGATGGCCGCTTCGTCGGCCGTGAGCGTATCGACAGCGATGGCCTGCGTGCCCGCCCACTTGTGGTCGGCGACACCATCTACGTCTTTGGCAACAGCGGCAAGCTCGAGGCACTGACCATCCGCTGAAGCTATGCTTGAAGCCTTGGCGGCTTCAGGCCGCGGCGTAGGACACGCCGCCCGAACTCCGGCCGCTGCCTTGCAGCGGCCTTTGCATTTTCAAGAATTCAAGAGTGGAGAGCCGCATGGTTCCCGTAATCGCCCTGGTGGGCCGCCCGAACGTCGGCAAATCCACCATGTTCAACCGCCTGACCAAGACCCGCGATGCCATCGTCGGTGACTTGTCGGGTTTGACCCGTGACCGCCAGTATGGTGATGCCAGCTGGCAGGGTCGCTCCTTCATCCTCATCGACACCGGCGGTATCACCGGTGACGAGGTGGGCATGGACGAGAAGATGGCCGAGCAGTCGCTCATGGCCATCGAAGAAGCCGACTATGTGCTGTTCCTGGTCGACGCCCGCGCCGGCATGACCGCTGCCGACCAGATGATTGCCGAGCACCTGCGCAAACGCAACAAGTCGGCGATCCTGGTGGCCAACAAGATCGACAACATCGACGCCGACGTTGCTCGCGCCGAGTTCTCGCCGCTGGGCATGGGCAATGCCATTCCGGTGGCCGGTTCCCAGGGCCGTGGCATCAACGCGTTGATGGAGTCGGTACTCGGCCACATCCCGCGTGATCAGGTCGAGGAAGCGCTGGACGCCGAAGTCGCCGAAGGCGAGGAAGCGCTACGTATCCCAGGCCCGAGCGAGAAGGATGGCATCAAGATCGCCATCATCGGCCGCCCGAACGTGGGCAAGTCGACCCTGGTCAACCGCATGCTCGGCGAAGAGCGCGTGGTGGTGTACGACCAGCCGGGTACTACCCGTGACAGTATCTACATCCCGTTCGAGCGTGATGGCGAGAAGTACACCTTCATCGACACCGCCGGTGTGCGCAAGCGCGGCAAGATCCACGAGGAAGTCGAAAAGTTCTCGGTGGTGAAGACCCTGCAGGCGATCAAGGACGCCAACGTGGTGATCTTTGTCATGGACGCCCGCGAAGGTGTGGTCGACCACGACCTCAACCTGCTGGGCTTCGCCCTGGAAGCCGGCCGGGCCATCGTCATCGCCCTGAACAAGTGGGATGGCATGGAGCCGGGCGAGCGTGACTATGTGAAGACCGAGCTGGAGCGCCGGCTGTTCTTCGTCGACTTCGCCGACATCCACTTCATCTCCGCCCTGCACGGCACTGGCGTTGGCCACCTGTACAAGTCGGTACAGGCTGCGTTCACGTCGGCGGTCACCCGCTGGCCGACCAGCCGCCTGACGCAAATCCTCGAAGATGCCGTCAGCGAGCACCAGCCACCGCTGGTCAATGGCCGCCGTATCAAACTGCGCTATGCCCACCTCGGTGGTGCCAACCCACCGCTGATCGTGATCCATGGCAACCAGACCGAGAAGATTCCGAAATCTTATTCGCGTTACCTGGAGAACACCTACCGCCGTGTGCTGAAGCTGGTCGGTACACCGATCCGCATCGAGTACAAGGGCGGTGAGAACCCGTACGAGGGCAAGAAGAACACCCTCACCGATCGCCAGGTCAACAAGAAGCGCCGCCTGATGTCGCACCACAAGAAGGCCGAGAAGAAGCGCCGCGACAAGCGCTGATTCCGAGTCGACTTCTTCGCGGGTAAACCCGCTCCCACAGGGATAGCGCTGCTCCTGAGCTCAGTGCAGTACCTGTGGGCGCGGGTTTACCCGCGAATGGGCCTCTTGATCCAGCGCAATCCCCCTATTGTTTCAACCTTTTTCCTGACCGCTCGATCCGCTATGCTCGGACTCCACCCCGTGCCGGATACACCCCAGGAAAGAGGGCTCCATGATCCGCAGCAAACTGCCGAATGTCGGCACGACCATCTTCACCACCATGTCCCAGCTCGCCGTGCAGACCGGCGCGCTCAACCTGTCCCAGGGTTTCCCCGACTTCAACGGCCCACAGGCGCTGCTCGATGCCGTCGGCCGGCACGTGGCCGCCGGGCATAACCAGTACTCGCCGATGACCGGCCTGCCGGCCCTGCGCCAGCAGGTGGCAGCCAAGGTCGCAAGGCTGTATGGCGCCCAGGTCGATGCCGACCAGGAAGTGACCATCACCCCAGGCGCCACCGAAGCGATCTTCTGTGCCATTCAGGCGGTGATCCACCCCGGTGACGAGGTGATCGTCTTCGATCCGTGCTACGACAGTTACGAGCCCTCCGTGGAGCTGGCGGGCGGGCGCTGCGTGCATGTGCAACTGAGCGACGGTGACTTCCGCATCGACTGGCAGAAGTTCAGCGATGCCCTGAGCCCGCGCACGCGCATGGTCATTCTCAATTCACCGCACAACCCCAGTGGCGCGCTGATCACCCGTGAAGACCTCGAGCAGCTGGCCCGGCTGATCGCCGACCGCGAGATCTACCTGATCAGCGACGAAGTCTATGAGCACCTGGTCTATGACGGCGTGCGCCATGCCAGCGTGCTGGCCCATGAGCAGCTCTACCAGCGGGCGTTCGTCATCAGCTCGTTCGGCAAGACCTACCACGTCACCGGCTGGAAAACCGGCTACGTGATCGCCCCACCGGCCTTGAGCGCCGAACTGCGCAAGGTGCACCAGTACGTCAACTTCTGTGGCGTGACGCCCCTGCAGTGCGCATTGGCCGATTTCATGGCCGAGCACCCGGAGCACATCGATGAGCTGCCGGCGTTCTACCAGGCCAAGCGCGACCTGTTCTGCGACCTGCTGGAGGGCTCGCGTTTCAGCTTTACCCGCACGGCGGGTACCTATTTCCAGTTGGTGGACTACTCGCAGATCCGCCCGGACCTGAACGATGTCGACATGGCCCTGTGGCTCACCCGCGAGCACGGTGTGGCGACCATTCCGGTCTCGGTGTTCTACCAGCAACCCATCCCCGAGCAACGCCTGGTACGCCTGTGCTTTGCCAAACGTGAGGAGACGCTGCGTCAGGCAGCGGAAAAACTATGCGCGATCTGAGTGCACTGCCCAACCTGAAAGTCGCCTTGGTCCAGACCACCTTGGCGTGGCATGACCGTGAGGCCAACTACGCGCATTTCGAGGTGCTGCTTGACCAGGCCCGTGGCGCCGACCTGGTGGTCCTGCCGGAGATGTTCACCACGGGTTTTTCCATGCAGTCGGAAACCCTCTGCGAGCCCGAGAACGGCCCGACGTACAAATGGCTCAAGGCTCAGGCCAAGCGCATCGATGCCGTGATTACCGGCAGCGTGATCATCCAGGCCGCCGACGGCAGCCACCGCAACCGCTTGCTGTGGGCGCGGCCGGATGGCGAGATCCTGCATTACGACAAGCGTCACCTGTTCCGCATGGCCGGTGAGCACAAGCACTACACCCCGGGTGAGCGCCAGGTGCAGTTCGAGGTCAAGGGGTGGCGGGTGCGCCCGTTGATCTGCTACGACCTGCGCTTCCCGGTGTGGAGTTGTGATGCCCAGGATACCGACCTGCTGCTGTACACCGCCAACTGGCCAGCGGCACGCCGCCAGCACTGGAACCGGCTGCTGCCGGCGCGGGGTATCGAGAACCTGTGCTATGTGGCTGCAGTGAACCGGGTGGGCACCGATGGCAAGGGCTTTGCCTATTCCGGGGACAGCCAGGTGCTGGATTTTCAGGGTGAGAGCCTGCTCAGTGCAGGCGAGGCGGACGGGGTGTTTACTGCGGTGTTGAGTGCGGTGGAACTGGCGGCCTACCGGACCAAGTTCCCGGCCAACCTGGATGCCGACACCTTCGAGCTGCACTAAAGCAGGACCGGCCCTTTCGCCGGTAAACCCGCTCCCACAGGTGCTGCACAGTATTCGAAATCTGTGAAGACCTTGTGGGAGCGGGTTTACCCGCGAAGAGGCCGGAACTGTCTACATCATTTTCGAATCAGTACACATCCCGCCGATACCGCCCGTCCTCGATCAGCTGCTGCACAGCGTCTTCCCCCAGCATGCCGTTGAGCGCCGCATCCACCCCCGCAGCCATGCCTTGCAGGCTGCCGCAGACATACACACAAGCCCCGTCCGCCACCCAGCCCTTGAATGCCTCGGCGTGCTGCAGCAACACATCCTGCACATACACTTTCTCGGCCTGATCCCGCGAGAACGCCAGGTCCAGCCGCGCCAGGTCGCCGCTGTCGAGCCAGCCTTGCAGCTCGGCGCCACACAGCAGGTCATGTGCCCGGTTACGCTCGCCGAACAGCAACCAGTTGCGCTGCTCGCCCGCATTGATGCGGGCCCGGATCAGGCTGCGCAGGCCAGCCAGGCCGGTGCCATTGCCGATCAGGATCATCGGTGCGGCGGCCTCGGGCAGGTGGAAGCCACTGTTGCGGCGCACGCGCAGGTTCAAGGTGCCATTGAGCGGCAGGTACTCGGTCAACCAGCCGGACCCCAGGCCGAGGTTGCCATCGGCATGGCGCGCCTGGCGCACGATCAGTTCCAGTACGCCATCGCTGGCGATCGAGGCAATCGAGTATTCGCGGCTGCCGATGGGCACCAAAGCATCGACCAATGCCTGCGGCTGCAAGCCAAGCAGATGATCGCGACGGCTCGGCAGCTGGCGGCCAGCCAGTGCCTGGCTCAAGCTTTCCTGCAGGCCGTCGACGTGCACGCTGGCCTTGGCGTCCAGTGCCATGCCTTGGAGAAACGCATCAATCCGTGCCTGGCCATTGAGTGGCAGGATTTCCACCAGGTCACCGGCTTCCCAGCTGGCCGGTTGCTCAGGCCGCAGGCCCAGCAGGTAGACCGGTTGACCTTGGCTGCCTGGGTTGAGCAGCTCGCGTTGCACCAGCGTCCAGTTGCCGAAACGCGGCGGCTGCCAGGCGCTTACTGGTTGAGCGCCGGTCAGTTGCGCCAGCTCCTGCTGCCACTGCTGCAGTGCGGCCTGGTCGGCATTGTCCACTTCCACCGGGCTGAACGCGCTGCTGGCACCACGATCACCCAGCCAGGCCTGCAGGCGCCGGGCAAAACCACAGAAGTGCGGGTACTGGCGGTCGCCCAGGGCGAGCAGGGCGTAGCTGAGGTTGTTCAGCGCCCACGGCTGGCCGAGGACCTTGCGCTCGAAGCCACGGGCACTGTCCGGCGCCTCGCCGTCGCCGAAGGTGCTGACCACGAACAGGGCGCGGCGGGTCTGGCGCAAGGCTTCTTCATCCAGGTCGGCCAGGGCGCGTACTTGTACTGGCAAGCCGGCGGCCTGTAACTGCCCGGCGCTCTGCCAGGCCAGTTGTTCGGCAAGGCCGCTTTGGCTGGCGAAGCCGATCAGCCAGCTGTCGCCGCTGGCCTGGTTGCCGTCGACGTTGTTGCGTGCGGTGCGTACCTGCCGCTTCTTGCGCCGGCGGTCGAGGTACAGCAGCCAGCCGGTGACGAAGAACAGCGGCATGGTCAGGCTGGCGATGGTGACGATGATGCGCCCCGGCAGGCCGAAGTATTCGCCGACGTGCAGGGCGTAGACGCTCTGCAGCAACTGCGCCTTGAAAGACTTGTCGGTGTAGCGGTCCTGGCGCTTGACCTGGCCAGTGGCCGGGTCGAGCACCAGGGTGTTGAACGCGCGCGGGTGGGCTGCGTCTTCAAGCAGGTAGAACAGGTTGGCCGGCTGCCCGCCCGCCGGGGGCAGGCGCAGGTTGTACATGGCCAGGCCCGGGCCGGCAGCGTCCTTGAGGTTGGCCCAGATGGCGTCGTAGTCGACCACCAGCGGCGGTGCGTTCTTGTCGACCTTGGGTGGCCCATGGCGGCCACGGCCTTCACCGCGCTTCTGCTGCTGGCCGGCAGCAGGTTCGTCAGCCAGCAGTGTGTTCAGGCCCGAGCGGTACCATTCGTAGGACCAGAACAGCCCGGTCAGCGCGAACAGGAGGTAGAACAGCAGGCACCAGGTGCCGGCCACGGCGTGCAGGTCCCAGTTGAAGGCGCGGCCTTTCTTGGCCCAGTCGAGGGTCAGCCAGGTGCGCCAGTTCAGCGCCTTGCGCGGCCAGCGCAGGTACAGACCGGAGAGGCAGAAAAACACCAGCATCAGGGTACAGGCACCGGTGATCTGCCGGCCGGTGTCGCCCATGGCGAGGAAGCGGTGCAGGGTCAGCATCAGGTTGAAGAAGCCTTGGCCGGCTGCCTCGCCCTTGAGCTCGCCGGTGTAGGGGTCGGCATAGCGCAGCGCGCCGCGGCGCTCACCCGGTGGCGGGGTGAAGAACACCCGCGCGGCGTTGCCTTCGCGCACGTCCACCCACAGCATCGACACCTTGTCGCCTTGCTCGGCCTCGACCCGACGCACCAGCTCGGCCGGTGGCAGCACGCCCTCGGCGCGGACCTCGACCTTGAGCACATCGGCGTTGAAGGCGCGCAGCAGCTCTTCCTGGAACGAGTAGAGCGCGCCGGTAATGCCCATCAAGGCCAGCACCAGGCCGGCGGTGATGCCAAAGAACCAGTGCAATTGAAACAGTGTCTTCTTCACCACATCGATCACCTTGTCTTGCTGCCGCAACCTGCGCGGCGTGCATTATGCCTTGATACGCAAAAGCCCCGCTCACTGGAATGAACGGGGCTTGGGGGTGCTGCTTTAGAAGTGGACGCTGGTGGTCAGCAATGCGGTCCGGCCCGCCGCCTGGTTGGCGAAATGGGTGGAGAACGCCTTGTCGTAGTACACCTCGTTGGTCAGGTTCTGCACGTTCAGCTGCAGGTCGACGTTCTTGGTCAGCTTGTAGGCGGCCATGGCGTCGTAGCGTACGTAGCTGTCGACCATGGTGGTGTTGGCCACGCTGCCGTACACGTCATCCACATAGAAGGCGCCGCCACCGACGGTCAGCTTCGGCGTGATCGAGTAGGTTGTCCACAGGCTGGCGCTGTTGTTCGGCGTGTTCGGCAGCTGGTTGCCATCGTTGGCCTTGCCCAGCGGGCCGCCGTCGATCTGGCGCGCTTCCATGTAGGTGTAGCCGGCAAATACCTGCCACTTGTCGGTGATCTTGCCGCTGGCCGACAGCTCGATGCCCTGCACGCGGGTTTCGCCGACGTTTTCGTAGGTGGTGGTGTTCACCTGGACGCGGGCATTTTCCTTCTCGGTGCGGAACAGCGCGGCGGCCAGGGACAGGCGCTCGTCGAGCAGGTCCCACTTGGTGCCGATTTCGTAGTTGGTGGTTTCTTCTGGCTCCAGGTCGCTGCTCAGCAAGTTGCCGCTGCGATCGGTGGTGTTGCCCAGCGGGTTGCCTTCAGTGCCTTCACCGAGCAGCGCACCGGGTGGGGTTGCGGAGGTGGCGTAGGACACGTAGATGCTGCCGTTGTCGGCCGGCTTCCATACCAGGCCCAGCTGGCCGGTGACGAACTCACTGGTGTCTTTGCCCTTGGAGACGATGCCCTTGGTACTTACCGCAGTGCTGCCGTTGGCGTTGTAGCCACGGTACTGTGTGTCGAAGTGGTCGTAACGCAGGCCCATGTTCAGCAGCCACTGTGGCGACAGTTCGAGGGTATCGAACACGTAGATGGCCCGCGTGTTGCTCTTGGTGTTGGTGCCAGCGTAGTTGCGCGAGATCGCACCGTTCCATGGGTCGTCAGGGTTCGGGTTGCTCAGCGAGGTGCAGTTGTAGCCGCTGGTGGCGCCGATCATGCCTGGGGTGCAGTTGGTGTTCGCTGCGCCGCCGGGGACGGTATCGGTGTCGACGTTGTAGGTTTCGCGGTCGCTTTCTTCACGGCTCAATTCGATACCGGTGGAGAAGCTGTTCTTCATGCCACCCAGGTAGAACTCACCAAACAGGTCGGTCTGGTTGGTGGTGGTGGAGGTGTTGCCCACACGCGTGTTGGCACGGCGCCAGACGCTGCCATTGTTGACGTTACCCTTGCTGTCGTCGGGCTGGGTCAGGATGTAGTCCTGCATGCTGTTGCCGTGACGGAAGGTGTTCTTGATGGTCAGCGCGTCGGTCAGGTCGTGCTCGATGGCGAAGGTGGCGATATCGACGCGGCTCTTGCGGAAGTCGCGGTCGGTCAGGCCGTAGAAGTTTTCGCTGTCGCCACCGTCGTTTGGCTTGCTCGGGTGAGCAGAGGTGCGCGCTGCGCTACCTGCGGTCGGGATGGTGTACGGAATGCCCGAATCTGGCAGGTCGTCACTTTCCAGGTGGTAGTAGTCGAGGTTGACGCGGGTCGCGGTGCCCAGGCCGAAAGCCAGCGATGGGGCGATACCCCAGCGGTCGTAGTTGACCTTGTCGCGGCCAGCGACGTTGCTTTCGTGGGTCATCAGGTTCAGGCGGCCGGCAACGGTGTCGCTGAACTGGTAGTTACCGTCGAAGGTGTAGCGCTGGGTCTGGTCGCTGCCCCAGGTCCAGGCGCCGTCGAGCGAGTTGCCCAGGTGTGCACGCTTGCTCACCAGGTTGATGGTACCGCCGGCGGCGCCACGGCCACCGATGGCCGAGTTCGGGCCTTTGGCCACTTCAACGGATTCGATGGCGAAGATTTCGCGGGTCTGGGCGCCGGTGTCGCGCACGCCGTCCAGGTAGGTGTCACCCTGGGCGTCGAAGCCGCGGATGAATGGGCGGTCGCCTTGCGGGTTGCCGCCTTCACCGGCACCGAAGGTGATGCCCGGTACGGTGCGCAGGGCGTCCTGCAGGGTCAGGGCATTGGTGTCCTTGATCACTTGCTGCGGGATTACGGTGACCGAACGCGGGGTGTCTACCAACGGGGCGGTGTACTTCTGCGAGGAGGCCTTCTCGACCTTGTAATCGGTGCTGGCCTGCTCTGCCTTGCCATTGACGCTGGTGGCGTCGAGGGTAACGGCATTGCGGGTGGCCGGGTCGGCGGCGTAGGCGCCGGTAGCGCTCAGGGCGACCCCGATGGCCGAGACGATCAGGCGTGGTGAGCTCACTGCAGATGGTACGTGACGCATTGTTGTAGGCCTTCCCCAAGGGTGTTAAGGCCGCGGATGTTAATGTAAGGGTTTGTAAGGCACAATTGAGACTCGTTACCATTCGCTAAGAATTTACAATCTTTACAAATTCTCTTTACGTTTTACTGACGCTGAATCGTCTAAGGCACAACCAGGGCTTGTGTAGCGTAAAAGGGAATCAATATCATTGACGCCTTTACAGATCTTAACGGTGCCGCCGCCATGCTGCTTCATATTCCAGGGTTGTTCGACGCCGATGAGCTGGCCCGTATCCGCGAAGCGCTGGAGCAGGCCGACTGGGCCGACGGCAAGGTCACTGCCGGTTACCAGTCGGCGAAGGCCAAGCACAACCTGCAGCTGCCGGAAGGGCACCCGCTGGCCAAGGAAATTGGCAGCGCGTTGATCGACCGCTTGTGGCAAACCCCGCGGTTCATGTCGGCGGCTTTGCCGCACAAGGTGTTCCCGCCGCTGATCAACTGCTACCGCGAGGGCGGCAATTTCGGTTTCCACATCGACAATGCCCTGCGCCAGCCCAAGGGCAGTGCGGAGCGGGTGCGCACCGACCTGTCTTCGACGCTGTTCCTCAGCGACCCGGATAGCTACGACGGCGGCGAGCTGGTGATCCAGGACACCTACGGGGTGCAACAGGTCAAGCTGGCAGCCGGTGACCTGGTGCTGTACCCCGGCACCAGCCTGCACAAGGTCAACCCGGTGACCCGTGGCGTGCGTTACGCCGCGTTCTTCTGGACCCAGAGCCTGGTGCGCGAGGACAGCCAGCGGGCGCTGCTGTTCGAAATGGACAATGCCATCCAGCAACTCACTGCCGACGTGCCGGACCATCCGTCGTTGCTGCAACTGACCGGTACCTACCATAACCTGCTGCGCCGCTGGGCCGAGGTCTGAGCCATGTCTTATCAACTGCGTCGTGAAGAAGTGGTGGATGCTGCCGGCCTGCAGGCAATGCTGGAACACAGCCCCGGCAAGGCGGCCCAGGCGATTCTGGCGGCCGCGGGGGAGGGCATGGTCGAGGCGCAGTTGCTGCTCGGGCAGATTTTGCTCGATGGCCGTGGCATCGAGCAGGATGCCGGTGTTGCCCGGCGCTGGTTCGGTATTGCCGCACAGGGCGGCAGTGCCATGGCGCACAACATGCTCGGTCGTTGCCTGGAGCATGGCTGGGGTGGCGAGGTGAACCTGGCGCAGTCGGCCATTCATTATGCTCGGGCAGCTGATGCCGGGCTGGATTGGGGGCTGTACAACCTGGGCAACCTGCTGGCCACCGGGCGCGGGCTGCCGGCCAATCAGGCGCAGGCGCTGACCTGTTACGAGAAGGCCGCGCAAATGGGCCATGCCAAGTCGATGAACCTGTATGGGCGTTACCTGGAGCATGGCATCGCCACCGCGCCGAGCCCAGTGCGGGCGGTACGTTGGTATAGGCGTTCGGCCGAGGCGGGGGATTTTCGCGGGATGTTCAGCCTGGCGATGGTATTGACCGAGCGAGGCGAGATGCTGGAGGCCGGGACCTGGCTGGAGAAAGCCAAGGTCGAGGGCAACCTGAACTTCCTGCGCAGTGCTTTGGTGACCTTGCAGGGGGGCGGGCCGGTGTTGATGGCCTTTGCCGGAAGCTATGCTGAAGAGCTGGCTCGGCGCGAAGATTGATGTCGCCTGTGCCGGCCTCTTCGCGGGTAAACCCGCTCCCACAGGTCCTGCACAGGCCTTGAGAACTGTGGGGGGGCTTGTGGGAGCGGGTTTACCCGCGAAGAGGCCGGCACAGGAAAGCACAAACGAAAACGGGGCCTTTCGGCCCCGTTTTGCGTTACAGGTAGTAAGCCTTCAGCGGCGGGAAGCCGTTGAATTCCACTGCGCTGTAGCTGGTGGTGTAGGCGCCGGTAGACAGCCAGTACAGGCGGTCACCGATGGCCAGGTTCAGCGGCAGGCCGTACTTGTAGTTCTCGTACATGATGTCGGCGCTGTCACAGGTCGGGCCGGCGATGACCACTTCTTCGGCTTCGCCTTTCTTCTCGGTCCAGATCGGGAACTTGATGGCTTCGTCCATGGTTTCGATCAGGCCGGAGAACTTGCCCACGTCGGTGTAGATCCAGCGCTCGACAGCGGTGCGCGACTTGCGCGCGACCAGTACCACTTCACTGACCAGGATACCGGCGTTGGCGATCAGCGAACGGCCTGGTTCGAGGATGATTTCCGGCAGGTCGTCACCGAAGTCTTCCTTGAGGAAGCGGATGATCTCTTCGGCGTAGGTCTCGAGGCTGTTGGTGCGGGTGATGTAGTTGGCCGGGAAGCCACCACCCATGTTGATCAGCTTCAGTTCGATGCCGTCTTCTTCTTTCAGGCGCTCGAAGATCACCTTGACCTTGGCGATGGCCGCGTCCCATACGCTGATGTCGCGCTGCTGGGAGCCAACGTGGAAGGAGATGCCGTAAGGCACCAGGCCCAGGTCACGGGCAAGGATCAGCAGGTCCATGGCCATGTCGGTCTGGCAACCGAACTTGCGCGACAGGGGCCAGTCGGCAGTGGTCGAGCCTTCGGTGAGGATACGCACGTAGACCTTCGAGCCCGGCGCGGCCTTGGCGATGTTGCGCAGGTCGGCTTCCGAGTCGGTGGCATACAGGCGCACGCCCTTCTCGTAGAAGTAGCGGATGTCCTTGGACTTCTTGATGGTGTTGCCGTAGCTGATGCGGTCGGCGCTGACACCACGACCCAGGACCTTGTCCAGTTCGTAGATCGAGGCGATGTCGAAGCTCGAACCTTTCTCTTTGAGCAGGTCGATGATCTCGACGGCCGGGTTGGCCTTGACCGCGTAGTACACCTTGGCGAACTCGAAACCAGCGCGCAGGTCGTCATAGGCCTGGCTGATCATCTGGGTGTCGATAAGTACGAACGGGGTTTCCTGCTTGTCGGCGAACGCCTTCATTTTCTGGAAGGTGTCACGCGCGAAATAGTCTTCGAGCTGGATCGACATGCTCAGGGACTCCATGGGCAAACTGAAAGATTAAGTGGCTGCAAACTGAACGTCCTCCGTATCCCCACTTTGGTTCGCCTACTCAGTACTTGAGCCGGATGGATCGTTTCCAGCATGGACGTTCGGCGCGCACTTTAGGGCGTGAAGAATGCAGAATCAACAGGCAATCCGGGTGCGATCGTCGTGGATCGGCACCCTACCCGTTGAATAACCGACTCACGTGACCACCTGATGTTCCCCGCAGTGTTTCAAGCGTAAAAAATTGTGGAATGGAGCGTTTTGACCGCTTGGCAGGCGAGCCCCTTTTTACAGGCATCGCACGATCGCTGTGGAAGCGGGCTTGGCCGCGAAAGGGGCTGTGGTGTTCATATTTATGGCCACATTTCCTTGGCACTGGCGTACATGAAAATGACAATAAATTTTTTGTTACCGACTGGCGGATTTGCTGGTTTTGATGAGAAACATTACTATTCGCACCCTCATCCGCCTCCCTGACGACCCCGAACGTGTCCGGACACAAAGGCTTCCTCGACCACTACCATGAGCTGATCGGCACCTGGACGCGCAAGTTGCGCAGTCGTCAGCAGGCCGAGGACCTCACCCACGATGCCTTTGTAAGGGTGCTGGAAAACCCGCGCGAGCAGGTCGAGCAGCCACGCGCCTACCTTCACCAGACCGCCCGTAACATCGCCGTGGACGGTTTCCGCCGCGAGGACCGGCGCCAGGCGCTGGCGCTGCAAGCCTTCGACGAAGGCGTGGCCGCCAGCGACGATCCGGAAGCCTACGTGCATGCCCTGGAGCTGGCCGACAGCGTCGAGCGGGCGCTGGCCGAGTTGCCGCTGAACTGCCGCCGGGTGTTCATCTGGCAGAAGCTCGAAGGGCTGAGCCAGGCCGAGATCGCCGAGCGCATGGGTTTGACCAAGAACATGGTCGAAAAGTATATGATTCGCACGCTCCGGCATCTGCGTGAGCACCTGGATGTGTCGGCATGATGAGTCAGGAGACCTTTTCCATGAAACAGCACGGTTCCGAGACCGTCCGCGAGCAGGCGGCCGCATGGTTCGTCCGCCTGCAGGACGCGCCGCGCGATGCCGCGCTGCAAAAGCAGTTACGTCTGTGGCTTGCCGCCGACCCCAGCCATCGTGCCGAGTACGATGCCCTGGCCACGGTGTGGAGTGCGGCAGAGTTGATCCCGCGCCAGCGCCTCGAAGCGCTGTGCGAGCCGGACCCGGTGCGCCAGTTGCCGCGGCGGCGCCTGCTGCGCCAGGCGCTGGCGGCTTGTGTGGCGCTGGTGGCGCTGGGGCTGGGCTGGACGGGCTGGCACTACCAGCAACTCAATCACCAGGGCAGCCTGCAGACTGCCCTCGGCGAGCGTCGCCAGGTCGAGCTGCCAGATGGTTCGCACCTTGAGCTCAATGGGGCCACCCAGCTGCAAGTCGATTTCAGCCCAGGCCACCGACACATTCAGTTGAACGCAGGTGAGGCGATGTTCATCGTCGCCCACGACAGCAGCCGCCCGTTCGTGGTCCAGACCGCCCAAGGCAACGTGACCGTGACCGGCACCCGCTTCGATGTGCGCCTGGACCCGGCCGCTACCCGGGTGGCGGTCGAGCAGGGATCGGTGCGCGTTCAGGGCAGCAATGCTTCATTGGCACAGCTGGGCGCAGGCCAGGGCGCTTACATTGATGCACACGGCCAGGTTGCCGCACCTTATGCGGTCGACGCCGCCACACTGACTGCCTGGCGCCAGGGCAAGCTGGTGTTCGACAACGCCAGCCTTGCCGACGTAGTGGCCGAAGTGTCGCGCTACCGCGCCCAGCCACTGCGCGTGGCACCTGGCAAGGTTGCCCAGATGCGCCTGTCCAGCACCTTCAGCATCGACGACACAGACGCTCTGCTGCGCGCCTTGCCGAGCATCCTGCCGGTGGCGATCAAAGCCCACGAAGACGGCTCCCGCGAAATAATCGCGAAATAGATTCAGGTTTTTTTCCGCTCGTTCGTCTTCCCCGCCAGCTGCAACTGCCAAGCATTTCGATTTGCATGCAGTTGGCGTTTACTCCTTCTTCAGGATGTTTCGACGACGTGAACAACAACAAACCCTTTCCACGCCTGAGCGCCCTGGCGCTGGCCCTGGCGGTCAGCACCGCAGCCGTCAACGCCCAGGCCGAGCAGGCCGGCCGTGCGATCCAGATCCAGGCGCAACCACTGGCCTCGGCGCTGAGCCAACTGGGCCAGCAGACCAATCTGCAACTGTTCTTCAGCCCTGAACAGGTAGCCGGCAAGCAGGCCCCGGCCGTGTCCGGCAACTTGGCCCCCGAGCAGGCCCTGCAGCAATTGCTGCAGGGCAGCGGGCTGACCTATGAGAAGTCCGAAGACACGGTGGTGGTGAAGCCGGCCCAGCCGGCCGGCACGCTCACCCCCGGCAGCCTGGAGCTGGCGCCCACCGACGTGAAGGTGGTCGGTGACTGGCTTGGCGATGCCGACCAGGCCGTGGTGCAGAACCACCCTGGCGCGCGCACCGTGGTGCGCCGCGAAGCGATGGTGGAGAAGGGGGCGATGAACGTGCGCGACGTGCTGCGCGGTATCCCTGGCGTGCAGGTGCAGGACAGCAACGGTACCGGTGGCAGTGACCTGTCGCTGAACGTTGGCGTGCGTGGCCTGACCTCGCGCCTGTCGCCGCGCTCGACCGTGCTGATCGACGGCATTCCGGCGGCCTTTGCGCCCTATGGCCAGCCGCAGCTGTCGATGGCACCGATTTCCTCGGGTAACCTCGACAGCATCGACGTGGTGCGCGGTGCCGGCTCGGTGCGCTATGGCCCGCAGAACGTCGGCGGGGTGATCAACTTCGTCACCCGCGCGATCCCCGAAAAAGCTTCGGCTGAACTGTCCACCACGCTGGAAACCTCCCAGCACGGCGGCTGGAAACACACCGAGTCTGCCTTCGTCGGCGGTACTGCCGACAACGGCATGGGCGTGGCCTTGCTGTACACCGGCGTGAATGGCAATGGCTACCGGGAAAGCAACAACGGCAACGACATCGACGACGTCATCCTCAAGACTCACTGGTCGCCGACCGACGTTGATGAGTTCTGGCTCAATTTCCATTACTACGATGGCCGTGCCGACATGCCCGGCGGCCTGACCCAGGCCCAGTACGACAGCAACCCGTACCAGTCGGTGCGCGACTACGACTACTTCGCCGGCCGGCGCAAGGACGTGTCTTTCAAGTGGCAGCGCCAGCTCGACGATGCCACCCAGTTCGAAGTGCTGACCTATTACACCGACAGCTTCCGTGGCAGCGCCATCGCCGCCCGTGACATGAAGACCCTGTCGACTTACCCGCGCAACTACCACACCTTCGCCATCGAGCCACGGGTGTCGCGGATCTTCTTCGCCGGCCCCACCACCCAGGAAGTCAGCGTCGGTTATCGCTACCTGAAAGAAGCCATGCGCGAGCAGTCGACCCGCCTGGCGCTGATCGACAACGTACCGACGCCCACGCCGACTTCCGACGGCCACGTGTTCCAGGACCGCAGCGGCGGCACCGAAGCCAGCGCCTACTACCTCGACGACAAGATCGATGTCGGCAACTGGACCATCACCCCGGGCATTCGCTTCGAGCACATCAATACCGACTGGCGCGACCGCCCGGTGCTTGGCACCAATGGCCAGCCGGTACCGGAAAAGAACCGCAGCATCACCAGCAACGAGCCGCTGCCGGCGCTGAGCGTGATGTACCACATCTCCGATGCCTGGAAAGTGTTCGCCAACTATGAGACCTCGTTCGGCAGCCTGCAGTACTTCCAGCTGGGCCAGGGCGGCACCGGCAACAGCACGGCCAACGGCCTTGA
Source organism: Pseudomonas sp. NBRC 111123 (assembly GCF_001320205.1). Classification (NCBI taxonomy): domain Bacteria; kingdom Pseudomonadati; phylum Pseudomonadota; class Gammaproteobacteria; order Pseudomonadales; family Pseudomonadaceae; genus Pseudomonas; species Pseudomonas sp. NBRC 111123. The sequence continues at coordinate 25,335 of NZ_BCAZ01000030.1, read as the reverse complement.
GCCGGAGAAGGCCAAGACCTACGAGCTGGGTACGCGCTATGACAACGGCGGTTTCGCAGGTGAACTGACGGCGTTCTACATCGACTTCGATGACGAGTTGCAGTACATCAGCAACGATGTGGGCTGGACCAACCTCGGTGCGACCCAGCACCAAGGTATCGAGGCCTCCGTGCGTTATGACCTGGCCGGGCTGGACCCGCGCCTGGAGGGGCTGTCGGTGAGCGGTGGCTATACCTACACCCGCGCGACGTATGAAGGGGATATCCCGGGTTTCAAGGGCCGTGACCTGCCGTTCTATTCGCGCCAGGTGGCCACCGCCGGGGTGCGCTATGCGATCAACCGCTGGACCTGGAATCTGGATGCTTACGCCCAGTCCAAGCAGCGTGCGCCAGGGACCGGGATCAATGCCGATGGCAGTTTCAACGGCGATTACATCACCGAGCCGAGTGCTGATGGGCAGTATGGCGACATTCCGGGCTACGTGACCTGGCATGCCCGTGGCGGGTATGCGTTTGGGGCGGACATGTCCAACCTGAAGCTGGCGGCGGGGGTGAAGAACCTGTTCGACAAGCAGTACTTCACGCGCTCCAGCGATAACAATGCCGGCCTCTATGTGGGTGAGCCGCGGACCTTCTATGTACAGGCCAGCGTAGGGTTCTGACTGGAGATTGTTGCGGCCGCTTTGCGGCCCATCGCGACGCAAGGCCGCTCCTACAGGGGATCGCGTTTCTTTGTAGGAGCGGCCTTGTGTCGCGAAAGGGGCGCAAAGCGCCCCCAGCTTTCTAGGAGGCCACCGCCTCAGCCGGCGAAACAATGCTGGTCTTGGCCCCGCGCGAACGCCCCGAGCTCAGGTAGGCCGCAATCGACTCCTGGGTGACCTCGCCCAGGAACACCTGCTCGGCATCCAGCACCGGCAACCACGCCCGGTTGAACTCGTACATCCGCGACAGCAGGATGCGCAGATGCTCATCATGCGACGCCGTGGCATTGAACGGCCGCAGGAAGTCGCCGCAGGTGCCTTGCTGGCGGTGCATGTCGCGCCGGCGCACATAACCCAGCGCCTTGTTCTGCCCGTCGGTCACCACCACATAGCGGCGGTCGTGCTCATCGAGCAGCTCCAGTGCATCGCTCACCGGCGTCTCGGGGCTCACCGACGGCGCGTTGTCCGCCGCATCCTCGGCGCGCACCAGCAGCAGGCGCTTGAGCGTGCTGTCCTGGCCGACGAAGTTGCTCACGAAGTCATCCACCGGGTGCGCCAGCAAGGTATCCGGGTGGTCCAGCTGCAGCAGCTTGCCAGCGCGGAAGATGGCGATCTTGTCGCCCAGCTTGATCGCCTCGTCGATGTCGTGGCTGACCATGATCACGGTCTTGTTCAGCGCCCGCTGCATCTCGAAGAACTCGTTCTGGATCATCTCGCGGTTGATCGGGTCGACCGCGCCGAACGGCTCGTCCATCAGCAGCACCGGTGCTTCCGCCGCCAGCGCGCGGATCACCCCGATGCGTTGTTGCTGGCCACCGGACAGTTCGCGCGGGTAGCGCTGCAGGTACTGCTTGGGTTCGAGCTTGATCATGTGCATCAGCTCACGGGCGCGCTCGTGGCACTTCTGCTTGTCCCAGCCGAGCAGGCGCGGGACCACGGTGATGTTCTCTTCGATGGTCATGTTGGGGAACAGGCCGATCTGCTGGATCACGTAGCCGATGTGCCGGCGCAGGGTCACTTCGTCCAGCGCGCTGGTGTCTTCGCCATTGATGAACACCTGGCCGGAGGTAGGCGTGATCAGGCGGTTGATCATCTTCAGCGTGGTGCTCTTGCCGCAGCCCGATGGGCCGAGAAACACGCAGATTTCACCTTCATTGACGGTGAGGCTTACCGAGTCGACGGCTTTGACGTCCTTGCCGTTGACGTTGAAGGTTTTGCTGAGGTTCTTCAATTCGATCATGAGCGCAGTCCTTCTGGAGTCAGGGCACGTTGCAGGGTTTGCAGGAGCAGGTCGGCGATGATCGCCAGCAGGCTGACCAGTACGGCGCCGACCAGCAGCATCGACATGTCGCTGCGGCTGATGGAGGTGAGGATGAGCACGCCCAGGCCGCCAGCGCCGATGGTGGCGGCAATGGTCATGACGCCGATGTTCATCACCACGGCGGTACGCACGCCGGCAAGGATCACCGGCACTGCAATGGGCAGCTCGACCATGCGCAGGCGCTGGCCGAACGTCATGCCGATGCCGCGCGCCGCTTCACGGATGCCGGGCTCGACGTTGGTCAGGGCCAGGTAGGTGTTGCGCAGGATCGGCAGCAGTGAATAAAGGAACACGGCGGTGATGGCCGGCAGCGGGCCGAGGCCCTGGCCGAACTTGGAGTAGAACGGCAGCAGCAGGCCGAACAGGGCGATGGAAGGGATGGTCAGCAGTACCGTGGCGCTGGCCTGCAATGGGCCTGCGACGGCCGGGAAGCGGGTCATCAGGATGCCCAGCGGCACGCCGACGATGATCGCCAGGCTCACGGCCACGCCGACCAGCATGATGTGCTGCCAGGTCAGCTGCAGCACCTGGGCCCAGTCGAGGTGGGCGAATGTGTCGAGCAGGCTCATGGCTGTACCTCGCTAGGCATTGGGTGCTCACGCAGGAAGGCGGCGGCCACCGTGGTCGGGTTCTGGTGTTCGACGTCGACCTTGGCATTGAGCTGGCGCATGGTTTCGTCATCGAGCTGCTCGGCCAGTGGCTTGAGCAGGCCGACCAGTTTCGGGTGGGCGTCGAGCACCTGCTTGCGCACCACCGGGGCGGCGGTGTAGTCGGGGAAGTAGTGCTTGTCGTCTTCCAGCAGCTTGAGGTTGAACGCGCTCAGGCGGCCGTCAGTGGTGTACACAAGGCCCGCGAACACCTGGTTGTTGTGCATGGCGGTGTAGACCAGTCCGGCGTCCATCTGGCGGATGTTGGCGCGCCCCACTTGCAGGTCGTACATCTCCTTCAGGCCGACCAGGCCATCCGGGCGGTTGGCGAACTCGGTGTCCAGTGCCACCAGGTGGTTGCGCTGGCTTTCGTCACGCAGCACCTGGTTGAGGTCGCTGATCGTATTGATCTGTGGATAAGCTTCGGCGACCTGCTTGGGCAGGCCAAGCGCGTAGGTGTTGCTGAATTTCGACGGGGTCAGCCAGATCAGGCCCTTCTTCGCGTCCAGCTCCTTGACCTTGGCGTAGGTAGCTTCGGCACTGGGCATGCGTTCGTCGATATGGTTGTACGACACCAACGACACGCCGGTGTATTCCCACATCAGGTCGAGCTGCCCGGTTTCCTGGGCCTGGCGCGCGATGCTGCTGCCAAGGCCGCTGGTGACGCGCACGTCGAAGCCATTGGCACGCAGGTATTGCGCGGTGATTTCGGCGAGCACGGTCTGTTCGGTGAACACCCGCGCGCCGATGCGGATCAGCGGTTTTTCCGCTGCCTGGGCAAATCCTGCGAACAGCAGGGCCGCGCCCAGCAGCAAGGCAAATCTCTTGTTCATACGTTCCCTCTCGTTATCCAGCCAGGCCGCGTTCCAGCCAGCGCTTGCTGGAGAAACTCACCGCCGCGTCGAGTACCAGCGCCAGCAGGGCGGTGCAGGCGGCACCGAGCAGCAGCTGTGGCTGGTTGTTCAGGGCGATGCCGGGGAAGATCAGGCTGCCCAGGCTGTTGGCGCCGATCAGGAAGGCCAGCGGTGCGGTGCCGACGTTAAGCGCCAGGGCCACGCGCACACCGCCGACGATGATCGGCACGGCGTTGGGCAACTCCACCTGCCAGAGTTGCTGGCGCGGGGTCATGCCGATGCCGGTGGCGGCTTCCTTGAGCGAGGCGGGGACGTTTTTCAGGCCCTCGTAGGTGTTGCGCACGATGGGCAGGAGGGAGGCGAGGAACAGCGCGAAGATCGCAGGCCCGGCGCCGATGCCCAGGATACTCAGGGCGATGGCCAGAACGGCCAGGGGGGGAATGGTGTTGCCAACGTTGAAGAACTGCATGAAGCGCTCGGCTTTGTCGACCCGGTGCGGTCGACTCAAGGCAATGCCGGCGGGGATGCCCACGGCCAGCGCCGCCGCCATCGAAGCCAGCACCAGCACCAGGTGCGCTTGCAGGTAGAACCCAAGATCGTCGCGATAACGCGCGATCGTGTCGATGCCGATCCAGTGGATCAGCAGGGCCAGGATGACGAGCACGGTGGCGCATCCCAACAGCCCTTTTCCGTAGCGTGTAGCCACAGGCGGACTCCTTGTGTTGTCGGCGAGCACACTTCTTGGTAGCCGGCCAATCCTGGCGGCGGGTGGTGTGTTCGCGAGTAGCGGCGTGAGGCAGCTGAAGGCTGCGTTCAGGCCATGAGCCGAACCCCGTCGGGCCCGAAAATGCTGATGAAACCAGTCCCCAACCGAAGCGGGTTGCAGGGGAGTGGACGTCTCCGTGGGCGTAAAGGTTCCCATCTGATGCGGCATTTGGCCAGTGTTAATCACTGGCTGAGTTGAAACATGGCGACAAAAAACAGCGGGTAAATGCGCTGCAGGCGTTGAAATAACTGCCCTGTGGCCTTTTGTCGTGATAAAGCGATTGTCTGCCGAAAATGTTTGCCTGTGCTGGCCTCTTCGCGGGTAAACCCGCTCCCACGGTTACTGCACAAGGCTGGAGAGGCAGTCCATCGTGTGGGAGCGGGTGTACCCGCGAAGAGGCCGCCACAGGCACCACTCATTCCTCCAGTTTTGGTCCAGGCCCAACTTCAGGTATGATATCGCCCCTTTTTGAATCCCCCAGTCAGGCGATTTCCCATGACCAACCAGGCCGCCGAAGTCGCGAAGCGCCGCACTTTCGCAATCATTTCCCACCCCGACGCCGGTAAGACCACCATCACCGAGAAGCTCCTGCTGATGGGCAAGGCCATTGCCGTCGCCGGTACCGTGAAGTCGCGCAAGTCCGACCGCCACGCCACCTCCGACTGGATGGAAATGGAGAAGCAGCGCGGCATCTCCATCACCACCTCGGTGATGCAGTTCCCGTACCGCGAGCACATGATCAACCTGCTCGACACCCCCGGCCACGAAGACTTCTCGGAAGACACCTACCGCACCCTGACCGCGGTGGACTCGGCGCTGATGGTGCTCGACGGCGGTAAAGGTGTAGAGCCACGGACCATCGCCCTGATGGACGTGTGCCGCCTGCGCGACACGCCGATCGTCAGCTTCATCAACAAACTCGACCGTGACATCCGCGACCCTATCGAACTGCTCGACGAGATCGAAGCGGTGCTGAAGATCAAGGCCGCGCCGATCACTTGGCCAATCGGTTGCTACCGCGACTTCAAGGGTGTGTATCACCTGACCGGCGACTACATCATCGTCTACACCCCGGGCCACGGCCACGAGCGCACCGAAGCCAAGATCATCCAGAAGCTGGACTCCGATGAGGCCCGCGCGCACCTCGGCGACCAGTACGACTCGTTCGTCGAGCAGCTGGAGCTGGTGCAGGGCGCTTGCCACGAGTTCGATCAGGACGAGTTCATCAATGGCCAGCTGACCCCAGTGTTCTTCGGTACCGCGCTGGGCAATTTTGGTGTCGATCACGTGCTCGATGCTGTCGTCGACTGGGCACCTCGCCCGCTGAGCCGCGTGGCCCACGAGCGGACCGTCGAGCCTGTGGAAGAGAAGTTCAGCGGTTTCGTGTTCAAGATCCAGGCGAACATGGACCCTAAACACCGTGACCGCATCGCCTTCATGCGTATCTGCTCGGGCAAGTACGAGAAGGGCATGAAGATGCGCCACGTACGCCTGAACAAGGACCTGCGCATCGGCGATGCGCTGACCTTCTTCTCCTCCGAGCGCGAGCAGCTGGAAGAGGCCTATGCCGGCGACATCATCGGTCTGCACAACCACGGCACCATCCAGATCGGCGACACCTTCACCGAAGGCGAGGCGCTGGGCTTCACCGGTATCCCGCACTTCGCTCCGGAGCTGTTCCGCCGCGTGCGCCTCAAGGACCCGCTGAAGTCCAAGCAGCTGCGTCAGGGCCTGCAGCAGCTGGCCGAAGAAGGCGCGACCCAGGTGTTCTTCCCGGAGCGCAGCAACGACATCATCCTCGGTGCGGTCGGTGTGCTGCAGTTCGACGTGGTCGCCAGCCGCCTGAAGGAAGAGTACAAGGTGGAGTGCGCCTACGAGCCGATCACCGTGTGGTCGGCCCGCTGGATCGCTTGCGACGACAAGAAGAAGCTCGAGGAATTCCAGAACAAGGCCATGGAAAACCTTGCCATCGACGGTGGCGGTCACCTGACCTACCTGGCGCCGACCCGGGTCAACCTGGCGCTGATGGAAGAGCGCTGGCCGGACATCAAGTTCCGCGCCACCCGCGAGCATCACTGATTCGGAAAGCTTGCATCTGACCCCTGTGGGAGCGGGTTTACCCGCGAATGCGATGTTGAATTCACCGACGCATTCGCGGGTGAACCCGCTCCCACAGTGACCGCGTTACGGCGGCACTCAGTTTCCTGCCTTGATACTGGTCCAGATCCGCGTACGAATGCGGTCGATCTTGGCCGGCATCGCCTCCAGCGCATACAACTTGCCCATCACCTCGTCACTGGGGTAGATCATCGTATTGCCCTTCATCGCAGGGTCCACCAGTGCGTCCGCCTTGAGGTTGCCGTTGGCGTACTGCACATGGTTGCTGATGTTGGCCATCACCTCCGGCTGCAGCAGGTAGTTCATGTAGGCATACCCGGCCTTTTCGTCCGGCGCATCGGCTGGCATGGCTACCATGTCGAACCACATCGGCGCGCCTTCCTTGGGGATCGAATACCCCACCTTCACCCCATTCTTCGCTTCATCGGCACGGTTCTTCGCCTGCAAGACGTCACCCGAGAAGCCGACCACCACGCAGATATCGCCATTGGCCAGGTCTCCTGTGTACTTGGACGAATGGAAGTAGCTGATATATGGCCGCACCTTCATCAACAAGTCCTTGGCCTTTTCGTAGTCCTTCGGGTCTTGGCTGTGGTGCGGCAGGCCCAGGTAGTGCAGTGCAATCGGCAGCAGTTCGGGGCCGTTGTCCAGCACCGCCACGCCGCAGCTCTTGAGCTTGCTCATGTATTCGGGCTTGAAGATCAGGTCCCAGGAGTCCACCGGCGCATTGTCGCCGAGCACTGCCTTGACCTTGTCGATGTTGTAGCCGATGCCGGTGCTGCCCCACAGGTACGGGAAGCCGTACTGGTTGCCGGGGTCGTTGACCTCCAGCGCTTTCATCAGCACTGGGTTGAGGTTGTGCCAGTTGGGCAGCTGTGACTTGTCCAGCGGCTTCAGGGCTTTGCCCTGGATCTGCCGGGCCATGAAGTGGTTGGACGGGAACACCACGTCGTAGCCGGAGTTGCCGGTCATCAGCTTGCCGTCGAGGGTCTCGTTGCTGTCGTACACGTCATAGGTCGGCACGATGCCGCTGGCCTGCTGGAAGTTCTTCAGCGTGTCGGGCGCGACGTAGCTGGACCAGTTGTAGATCTTCACCGTTTCGGCGGCGCTGGCGAAGCTTGCGGCCAGCATCAGGGGAGCGAGAAGGCGCGTGCGCATGTCGGGTTTACCTTGCGTTGTCTGTTGTTATCGAAGGCAGGCGATCAGCGGATCAGAAGATCAGAACGTAGGTCTTGCGCACGGTCTCCTGGATGTCCCAGGTGCCGGTGCTGTTGGCCGGTAGCATCAGTGCGTCTCCGGCTTCTATGACCAGGGTCTCGCCACCGTCGGGGGTGAAGGTGCAGCGGCCCTTGATGAAATGGCAGAACTCCTGCTGCACGATCTGCCGCCGCCAGCGCCCGGGGGTGCACTCCCAGATGCCGGTTTCGACGCCATCGCTGCGCTCCACGCAGGTGACCGAAGTGACTGCCACGGGTTCGCCAAGTGGCACCGCGACCGGGTTGCAGCTGTCGAGCACGGCGGTGCCTGTGTGTTTGAACTGGGTGATGCTCATGACCGGTGGATCCTGTGTCGGTGAAAGGGAAGTCAGTGCATGAAGCCTTCCATGAAGTCCGCAAGGGAGCTGGCCAGGCGCCGCCTCCAAGGCGCGCTGGCGGGGTTGGCGAGGGTCCGGTCCTCGTGGACGAAGCTCTTGATGATCGCGTTGTAGCCGAGCCAGCGGCACGGCTCGGGCGGCCAGCTGGCCAGGCTTGAAACCGGGCGGTTGTCCAGTACCCAAGGTTGCGCGGTCAGTTCGTTGTGCTGGTTGAGGATCAGCGCCGCCAGGGTTCGGCCACCCAGGTTGGTTGCGCCGACACCTTCGCCGCCGTAGCCGCCGGCCAGGGCGATGCCACGCTGGCGGTCGCACAGCATGTGCGGGCGGAAGCGCCGCGCCATGCCCAGGTTGCCGCCCCAGGAATGCGTGATGCGCACGTGCTTGAGCTGCGGGAACAGTTCGCTGAACAGGTAGCGACGCAGCTCGATTTCGTGCTCGTCGAGGTTGAAGTTTTCGCGCAGGCGCCCGCCGAAGCGGTAGCCACCTCGGGCGCCGAAAACCAGGCGGTTGTCGGCGGTGCGCTGGCCATAGGTGACCTGACGGCTGCTTTCGCTGAAGGCCTGGCCTTGGGTGAGGCCGATCTGCTCCCAGGTGGATTCGGGTAATGGTTCGGTGGCCACCAGCAGGCTCTGCACCGGCAGCTGGTGCTTGCCCAGCGGCGGCAGGCTGGCGGCGTACCCTTCAACTGCAGGTACCGTCCACTGGCAGCGGATGCGCGCCAGGGGCGAACGGACTTCGCCGGGTTGCCAGTCGATGGCCGGGGTGTTCTCGTAGATCGTCACCCCCAGCGCTTCCACCGCTCGGGCCAGGCCGCGAGCCAGCTTGGCCGGGTGGATGGTCGCGGTGTGCGGGCTGTAGATGGCGCCGTAGGCATTGCTGACCCGCAGTTGCGCGTCCAGCTGCTCTGGGCGCAGCCAGCGGTAATCGTCTTCGGTCATGCCTTGGCGGTACAGGTCATCGAGGTAGGCACGCAGGCTGCGTTCCTGCTCCGGGTAGCGTGCGGCGCAATACAGCACGCCGCCTTTGCGGTAGTCGCAGTCGATACCTTCGCGTTGCAGCACGCTGTGCACTTCATCGGGGATGCCGTGCAGCAGGTCGATGCTGGCGCGGCGCTGCTGCGGCGACAGGGTGGCGAGCAGGCGGTCTTCGCCGAGCAGGTTGCCCATCAGCCAGCCGCCATTGCGCCCCGAGGCGCCGAAGCCGGCGATGTTGGCCTCGACCACCGCGATGTTCAGTTGCGGCGCCTGGCGCTTGAGGTAGTAGGCGGTCCACAGGCCGGTGTAGCCGGCGCCGATGATGCACACGTCGACTTCCAGGTCCTGGCGCAGGGCTGGGCGCGCGCACAGTGGCTCGTCGAGCTGGTCCATCCACAGGCTGAGCGTGCGCAGGGGTTGCATCGGGTTTTGCTCCACATCCGTCAAGGTCTGTGGGCGATGCTAGTGGTGTCGGCCAGTGCCTGTCTTACGTGCGTGCACGCAGGGAAATTTGCTTCAGATAGGCCTTGGGGGTGAGGCCGGTGTGCTCGCGGAAACACTTGTAGAACGCCGAGAGCGAGTTGAAACCGGCGTTGAACGCCAGGTCGTCGATCGGCGCCTCGACGCTGGCGTCGTCGAGGCTGGCCATCAGGTGCTGCAGGCGCGCCTGGTTGACGTAGCGATAGAAGCTTTGCCCAAGCACCTGGTTGAGCAGGTAGGAGATCTGGTTACGGCTGTAGCCGCTGGCATCGGCCACCTGCTGCAGGTCCAGCTCCGGGTCGAGATAGGGGCGCTGGCGCTGGAAATAATGCTCCAGGTCCTGGGCCATGGTCGACAGTTGCCGTGGCGACAGGCCCAGGCGGCTGGTGGCCGGGCGCGGGCCACTGCTGGCCTGGCCCCGGCCGTTCTGCCGCACCAGGGTGGCGTATTCGTTGACTTGCCAGATCAGGCCGTCCTTGACGGTGATCGCTTCACTGGACTGGAACGCTACCAGGCCGTCGCCGCCTTGCACCGTGACCTGGTACTGAATGAAGGCGGTGCAACCGTCGACGCGGATGCGGTCGCTATGAACGATGTCTTCGCCAGCTTCATGGGGCAGGCAGGCGCGCACGTAGTCGCGCAGCTCGGCGTAGCCGAGTACGCGGTTCTGGAAGAAGTCGTGATACTGGATATCGGGGTGGTACAGCGCGATCACGCCGTCGAGGTCGCGGTGCTTCCAGCACAGGTGGTAGCGCAGCACCGTATCGGCAGTGATGGGCGTCTGGTTAGGGCCATCGTCGAGAGTCATCGGCAGATCATGCCTGGCCTGTCTAAAGCTCACAATATTGCAGAACACCTGATGCCAGGCGCCCACTCGCGCAATTTGCACGGTGGATAAGTTGAAGAGATTTCTAACTTATTGATTTTTCTGAATGTAATTTTTTGAAACGGCTGGCACAGGGCCTGCAATGTTTACTGCGCGAATGGAATTCTCGCTAACAACACACATAGGCGACCCTATCATGATCCCCTCTGCCGACTACCCCGTAATCGATACTCAAAGCCGCTCAGGTGTTTCCTGGGCGGCCATTTTCGCTGGTGCGGCTGCAGCTGCTGCCTTGTCCGTGATCCTGGTGGTATTAGGCGCGGGCTTGGGTTTTGCCGCCACCTCACCTTGGGCTAACGAGGGCGCGAGTGCCAAAGCCCTCGGCGTCTCGACGATTATCTGGTTGCTTCTGACCCAGATCATCGCCTCTGGCCTGGGTGGCTACCTCGCCGGCCGGTTGCGTGTGAAGTGGGCCAACCTGCATGGCGATGAGGTGTACTTCCGCGATACGGCCCATGGCTTCCTGTCGTGGGCCGTGTCGACGCTGGTGGCGGCCATGCTGGTGCTGGGCACGGCCGGTAACCTGGTCGGTGCCGGGGCCAGTGCGGCCACACAAACGGTGGGCATGACCGTCGCCGCAGGCGGCGCAGCCGCTGCCAATGCTGATAAGAATTCGATGGGATATTTCGTCGACAGCCTGTTCCGTGGTGACGGCCCGGCGCCAGTGAGCGATGACGCTGCCAATGGTGTAGCCGCCCGTATCCTGGCCAAAGGCCTGGCCGGCGACGGTACCCTTGCGCCTGAAGACCGTACCTACCTCGCACAACTGGTGGCGCAACGTACCCGCCTGACCCAGGCGGAAGCCGAAGCTCGGGTGGATCAAGTCATCGCTCAGGTGCAACAGCTCAAGCTGCAGGCCAAGCAAGCCGCTGATACCGCTGCCAAGGTTGCGGCCTGGACGGCGCTGTGGACCTTCGTCGCGCTGCTGTGTGGCGCCTTCTTCGCCAGCCTGGCGGCGCTCTATGGCGGTCGTCGCCGTGATCACGTGCAGTGGGTGGAAGGCGAATACGTCGCTCATCGCACTGTTCAACGATAAGCAAGGAGAACTGACATGCGCTCAATACTGCTGTGGATGCTTGGGGTTCCGATTCCTGTGATCATCCTGATCGCGATATTCATGCATTGACTGACTGGGCCGCGTTGCGGCCCTTCGCGGGCAAGCCCGCTCTCACAGGGATAATCGCACTTTCCCTGCGGGAGCGGGCTTGCCCGCGAAGATGCTCACACAGACCTAGAGGAACTGCTCGGCATAATGGCAGGCCACCTGCCGGGTGCTCACCTGCCGCAACGCCGGCACTTCCTTGGCACAGCGCTCGGTCGCATACGGGCAACGCTTGTGGAATGCGCAACCATCCGGTGGATTCAGCGGGTTGGGCAGCTCCCCTGCAATGCGAATCTTCGGCTTCAGCGGGTCTGGGTGGATCGCCGGTGTCGCCGACAGCAGCGCCTGGGTGTACGGGTGCAACGGCTTCTCGTAGATATCCTCCTTAGGCCCCATTTCAGCCGGCCGCCCCAGGTACATCACCAGTACCTGATCGGCCACATGCCGCACCACGGCCAGGTTGTGCGAGATGAACACGTAGGCAGTGTTGAACTCCTTCTGCAAGTCCATGAACAGGTTCAGCACCTGCGCCTGGATCGACACGTCCAGCGCCGAAGTCGGCTCATCGGCCACCAGTACCTTCGGTTGCAGCATCATCGCCCGAGCCAGGGCAATGCGCTGGCGCTGACCGCCAGAGAACATGTGCGGGTAGCGCTGGTAATGCTCGGGGCGCAAGCCGACCTGCTCCATCATCTTCTGCACTTTCTCGCGCCGCTCAGCCTTGCTCAGCGAGGTGTTGATCAGCAGCGGTTCGGCCAGTTGATCACCGATCTTCTGCCGTGGGTTCAGCGAGGCGTAGGGGCTCTGGAACACCATCTGCACATCGCGACGCAGTTGCTTGCGCTCGGACTTGCTGGCGCCCTTCACCTCGGTGCCATCGATCTGCAGCGAGCCGGAGGAGGGTTCTTCGATCAGTGTCAGGGCGCGGGCCAGGGTCGACTTGCCACAGCCGGACTCACCGACCACCGCCAGGGTCTTGCCGGCCTCCAGTTCGAACGACACGCCATTGAGCGCGCGCACCAGGGCGTGGCCCTTGAACAGCCCGCGGGAGACTTCGTAATGCCGGGTCAGCTCCCGGGCAGTGAGAACGACGGCCATCACGCCACCTCCTGGTTCAGCGGATAGAAGCAGCGCACCAGGCTGTGTGCCTGCGGGTCGAGGGGCGGGCGCTGGTGCCGGCAGTTGTCCTGAACGTACGGGCAGCGCGGCGACAGCAGGCAGCCGGCCGGGCGGTCGTAGCGGCCAGGGACGATGCCGGGCAGGGTAGCCAGGCGCTCAGCGCCGATGCTGTGTTCCGGGATCGCCGCCAGCAGCGCCTCGCTGTAGGGGTGCGCCGGCACGTCGAACAGCTCCGGTACCTGGCCTACTTCCACGGCCTGGCCGGCGTACATCACGCACACGCGCCTGGCGGTTTCGGCAACCACGGCCAGGTCATGGGTGATCAGGATGAGCGCCATGTTGCGCTCCTTCTGCAGGTTGACCAGCAGCTCCATGATCTGTGCCTGGATGGTCACGTCCAACGCGGTGGTCGGTTCGTCGGCGATCAGCAGCTTGGGTTCGCCAGCGATGGCCATGGCGATCGCCACGCGCTGGCTCATGCCGCCGGACAGCTGGTGCGGATAGGCGTCCAGGCGGCTTTCCGCAGCCGGGATTTCGACTTTTTTCAGCAGCGCCAGGGCACGCTGGCGTGCAGCCTTGCCCTTCAGGCCCAGGTGCTGACGCAGCACTTCCTCGATCTGGTAGCCCACGGTGTAGCTGGGGTTGAGCGCGGTCATCGGGTCCTGGAAGACCATGGCGATGTCCTTGCCCACCACCTTGCGCCGTTGTCGGCCGCTGAGCTTGAGCATGTCGGTGCCGTCGAAGGTGAGCGCGTCGGCGGTGATCCGACCGGGGGCGTCGATCAGGCCCATCAGGGCCATCATGGTCACGGATTTGCCCGAACCGGATTCGCCGACGATGGCCAGGATCTCACCGGCATCTACCGCGAGGTCCAGGCCGTCGACCACGGGGACTGCATTGGCGTCGCCGAAGCGCACGTTCAGGTTGTTGATCTGCAACAGTGACATGGCGTTCTCCTCAGGCGGCGTTCTTGAGTTTCGGGTCCAGCGCATCGCGCAGGCCGTCGCCCATCAGGTTGATTGCCAGCACACTGAGCAAAATGGTCAGGCCGGGCAGGCTCACCACCCACCAGGCACGCTCGATGTAGTCACGGGCCGAGGCCAGCATGGTGCCCCACTCGGGGGTTGGTGGTTGCACGCCGAGGCCGAGGAAGCCCAGGGCGGCGGCGTCGAGAATCGCCGAGGAGAAGCTCAAGGTTGCCTGCACGATCAGCGGCGCCATGCAGTTGGGCAACACGGTGACGAACATCAGCCGTGGCAGCCCGGCACCGGCCAGGCGTGCGGCGGTGACGTAGTCGCGGTTGAGCTCGCCCATCACCGCGGCGCGGGTCAGGCGCACGTAAGACGGCAAGGAGACGATGGCGATGGCGATCACCGTGTTGATCAGGCCTGGGCCGAGAATGGCGACGATGGCCACGGCCAGCAGCAGTGACGGCAGGGCCAGCATCACGTCCATCAGGCGCATGATCGAGGGGCCGAGCACCTGCGGGAAGAAGCCGGCCAGCAGGCCCAGCAGGACCCCCGGGATCAGCGACATCACCACCGACGACAGGCCGATCAGCAGCGACAGCCGCGCGCCCTGGATCAAGCGCGACAGCAGGTCGCGGCCAAGTTCGTCGGTGCCGAGGATGAACTGCCAGTTGCCGCCTTCGAGCCACACCGGCGGGGTCAGCAGGAAGTCGCGGTATTGCTCGCTCGGGTCATGCGGGGCGACCCACGGCGCGAACAACGCGCAGAATACCACCAGGCACATGAAGGCCAGGCCCATTACCGCGCCCTTGTTGCGCGAGAAGGCGTGCCAGAATTCTTTGTACGGTGATGGGTAGAGCAGGCTCTGGTCCACCGGGTTGGCCGGTGTGACGGATTTCGGAATCGGGCTAGTCATGGCGAAGGCCTCAGCGCTGATGACGGATGCGTGGGTTGGCCAGGCCGTAGAGGATATCCACGACGAAGTTGACCAGGATCACCAGGCAGGCGATCAACAGGATGCCGTTCTGGACCACGGGGTAGTCACGGGCGCCGATGGCTTCGATCAGCCATTTGCCGATGCCCGGCCAGGAGAAGATGGTTTCGGTCAGCACGGCGCCGGCCAGCAGTGTGCCGACCTGCAGGCCGAACACCGTCAGCACCGGGATCAGCGCGTTGCGCAGGCCGTGCACGAACACCACGCGGGCTGGTGACAGGCCTTTGGCGCGGGCGGTGCGGATGTAGTCCTCGCGCAGCACTTCGAGCATCGACGAACGGGTCATGCGGGCGATCACCGCCAGCGGGATGGTACCGAGCACGATGGCCGGCAGGATCAGGTGCATCACCGCGTCCTTGAACGCGCCTTCCTCGTCGCTGAGCAGGGTGTCGATGAGCATGAAACCGGTTTTCGGCTCGATGTCATAAAGCAGGTCGATGCGCCCGGACACCGGGGTCCAGCCCAGGCTGACCGAGAAGAACATGATCAGGATCAGGCCCCACCAGAAGATCGGCATGGAATAGCCGGCCAGGGATATCCCCATCACCCCGTGGTCGAACAGCGAACCGCGCTTGAGCGCGGCGATCACCCCGGCCAGCAGGCCGACGACGCCAGCGAACAGCAAGGCGGCGAGGGCCAGCTCCAGGGTGGCGGGGAACAGGGTGAGGAACTCGGTCCACACGCTCTCGCGGGTGCGCAGCGATTCACCGAGGTCACCGTGGGCCAGCTTGCCGACGTAGTCCAGGTACTGGACTGGCAGTGGCTTGTTCAGGCCCAGGCGCTCCATGGCCTGGGCGTGCATCTCGGGGTCGACCCTGCGCTCACCCATCATCACTTCCACCGGGTCGCCGGGGATCAGGCGTATGAGCGCGAAGGTCAGCAAGGTGATACCGAAGAAGGTCGGTATCAGCAGGCCCAGGCGCCGGGCAATAAAACTCAACATTGTCGGGGTTACCTCATCAGCCGGTCAGGGCAGTGCCGCCGGTGCCCGTGTGGGGTCCCGGCGATCGTTGTTGTTCTACTTCACCTTGGTGGTGGCGAAGTTGTTGTTGGTCAGAGGGTTGATCACGTAGCCCTCCACGTTGTCACGCATGGCAGTGAACATCTTCGGATGGGCCATGCTGATCCAGGGTTGATCGTCATCGTACACCTTCAAAGCCTCGGCATAGAGCCTGGCGCGTTCGTCGTTGTCGATCACTTCGCGGGCGCGGGTGATCAGCTCCTGGAAGTTAGGGTTGCACCAGCGTGCATAGTTCTCGCCGGTTTTTGCGGCATCGCAACTGAGCAGCGGGCTGAGGAAGTTGTCTGGGTCGCCGTTGTCGCCGGCCCAGCCGGTGGACACCAGGTCGGCCTCGCCGTTCTTGGCGCGGCGCAGCATTTCGGCCCACTCCATCACGCGGATATCCAGCTTCAGGCCGATCTGCTTGAGGTCGGACTGGAGCATTTCGGCGGACAGGCGTGGATTGGGGTTGGTCGCGCCGCCGCCGTTGCGGGTGAACAGGGTGATCACCGTACCTTCGGGTACGCCGGCTTCCTTGAGCAGTTCCCGGGCCTTGGCCAGGTCGCGGGGTGGGTTTCTGTTCTCGGTGTTGTAGCCGATCATGGTCGGCGGGTAGGGGTTCACGCCCACCAGCGCGTTGCCTTTGCCGAACAGCTGGTCGACGTGGGTCTGGCGGTCGAAGGCCATGTTGATGGCTTTGCGCACGCGAACGTCGCTCAGGTACTTGTGCTGGGTGTTCATCGCGATGTAGCCGGTCACCAGCGCTTCGATTTCGTCGACCTTGAGCGTCGGATCTTTTTTGATCAGCGGGACGTCATCGGGTTTGGGGTACAGCGCCACCTGGCATTCGTTGGCGCGCAGTTTCTGCAGGCGCACGTTGCTGTCGGTGGCGATGGCGAACACCAGCGTGTCGGCGGGTGGCTTGCCGCGGAAGTAGTCCGGGTTGGCCTTGAAGCGGACCTGGGCATCCTTGTTGTAGCGCTGGAAGATGAAGGCGCCGGTACCGATCGGCTTGCTGTTGAGATCACCGGTCTTGCCGGCCTTGAGCAGCTGGTCACCGTATTCGGCGGAGTAGATCGAGGTGAAGCCCATGGCCATGTCCCGAAGGAAAGGGGCTTCCGGGCGGGTGAGGGTTATGACCACGGTGTGGTCATCGGTTTTCTCCACCGACTTGAGCAAGTCCTTGAAGGCCATGCTTTCGAAGTACGGGTAACCCACGCTGGTCTTGTCGTGCCACGGGTGGTTCGGGTCGAGCTGGCGATTGAGGCTCCACAGCACATCGTCGGCGTTGAAGTCGCGGGTCGGCGTGAAGTAGTCGGTGGTGTGGAACTTCACGCCTTGGCGCAGGTGGAAGGTGTAGGTCAGTCCATCAGGCGAAATCTCCCAACGTTCGGCCAGGGCCGGCTGGATGTCGGTGGTGCCGGGCTTGAAGTCGACCAGGCGGTTGAACACCGTTTCGGCCGAGGCGTCGAAGGTAACCGCGGTCGTGTACTGGACCACGTCGAAGCCTTCCGGGCTGGCTTCGGTGCACACCACCAGCGGCTTGGCCGCAAGGTTGCCGGCGGCGCCCAGGATGACCGCTGCCAGGGCAGCGCGGAGCGGTAGCGATGTCATGGAAACTCCCTGCTTGCATTGATTCCAGCGTAGCCGCCACGGCCCGGGTTGAAGCGGGCCGTGGCGCCAGCGGTCAGAGAATGTTGAATGGAATGGTGGTGACCACGCGCAACTCGTCCAGGCTGCCATCGGCCTGGGCCTTGCTGGCGCGGTGCGCGGTGTAGGTGGCGCGGATGCTGGTGTCTTTCAGCGGCCCGCTCTGCACGGCATAGCTGGTGCCGATGCCCCACTCGTAGTGGGTCTCGCCGTCCATGCCGTTGACGTCATAGGCGGTGCCACGGTAGTGGGTACCGTCGATGCCCCAGCCGCGGGCGTTGTACAGGTTGAACTTGAGGCCCGGCACGCCGTACGGCGCCATGTTCAGCACGTAGGAAATCTGCAGGGATTTCTCGTTGGGACCGTTGAAGTCCGAAAGCAGCGAGTTGGCCAGGTAGATGCCGTTGGTTTCGTGCAGGTAGTCGAAGTATTCGTTGCCGTTGACCTGCTGCCACGACGCGGTGAGGGTGTGCGCCTGATGAGTCAGGCCCAGCGACAGGCTGTAGGTGTCGTTGTCGATCTCACCCATCTTCTTGCTGCCGGTGTCCACGGTCTTGTAGTAATTCAGGCCGGTGGTCAGGGCGAGCACGGCGTTGTCGCCGAGCACGTGGTTGGCGCCGAAGTAGTACTGGTTCCAGAAGTCGTCGACCTTGGTGGCGTACAGGCTGGTGGTCAGGCTCTTGAACGGCTGGTAATTGACCCCGGCGGTGCTGGCGCGGTCGGTCTCGACGCCAGTGGCGCTGTATTCGCTGCGGAACTTGCTCAGGCTCTGTTCGGTACGTGGCGAAACGCGGTCGAAGGTGCCCAGGTCGATCGACAGGTTGTCGAACTCGGCACTGTGCAGGAAGGCGCCCTGGAAGCTCGATGGCAACGCACGGTTGCCAATGTAGGCGATCATCGGGGTGTCCACCGACTGGCGGCCGACGGTGAGGGTGGTGTTGGACATGCGCGCTTTGACGTTACCCAGGCCCAACTTGCTCCACTGGCCGACCGGGTCGCCGTCGCTATGGGTCAGCGTCCGGTTGTTCGGCCCGGCGATCGCGGCACGGCCCTGCTCCAGGGCGATGGCGTTGTAGCCGGCGGCCTCGACGGCAAAGCCGACAGTGCCTTGGGTAAAGCCTGAGCTGTAGTTGAGGATGCTGCCTTGCACCCAGTTGTCGCGGCTGTGGGTGTCGTGGCGGCTGCCATCGCTCTTGTAGTACTTCCACAGTGGCGCGCGCGTGGCGCGTTCGCGGGCGTACCAGTTGCGGGTGCTGCCGGACAGGCTCTGGCCGTCGATGAAGCCCTTGGCTTCGTCCTGTTCACTGCTGGATTTCAGGCTGAACGGGACGTAGTCCTGGCTCTGGGTATCGGCCTGGGCCTCGGCGCAAAAGGTGCCGATGGATAAGGCCAAAGCGGTCAAGGTGAATAGTCTCAAGGTTAAAGCTCCCTTTCTGTTCTTTTAGTTATCACCTGGCCTTGTGGGCCGGGTTGCTTGCTGCGGTGTTGCCAGGGTTGCCCGGGGTCGCCGGGCAAAAATGGGGGGCGTTGTGTTGGCTGTCCGGGCCTCATCGCTGGCAAGCCGGCTCCCGCAGGTACGGCGCAGATGCCGAAACCTCAGGTGATCCTGTGGGCGCTGGCTTGCTGGCGATGAGGCCGGCATTGGCTATCGCTTAATCAACACTCACACCGGAAAAATCATTGCGCCCGAACGGGCTTACCTTGAAGTCGGCCACCTTGATGCTCAGCGGCTGGTTGACCGTGGAGTGCGCCACCGGCGTGATCGGCACCTGTTGCTTCAGGCGCTGCTGGGCCTGCTGGTACAGCGCTGTTCGCTGTTCGCGGTCGGTGACCTGTTTGGCCTGCTTGACCAGGCTGTCGTATTGCGGGTCGCACCACAGCGAGTAGTTGTTGCTGCCGATGGCGTCGCAGTTGTAGAGGGTGCCAAGCCAGTTGTCCGGGTCGCCGTTGTCGCCGGTCCAGCCGATCAGGGCGATGTCGTGCTCGCCGTTTTTCATGCGCTTGAGGTATTCGCCCCATTCGTAGCTGACGATGCGCACTTTGAAGCCGAGTTTGTTCCAGTCGGCCTGGAGCATTTCAGCCATCAGCTTGGCATTGGGGTTGTAGGGGCGCTGCACGGGCATGGCCCACAGGGTGATCTCGGTGCCCGGCTTGACCCCGGCTTGCTGGAGCAGCTGCTTGGCCTTTTCCGGGTCGAATGGGGCGTCCTTGAGGCTGTTGTCATAGGACCACTGGGTCGGCGGCATGGCATTGACCGCCAGCTGGCCGGAGTCCTGATATACCGCCTGGAGGATGGCCTGCTTGTTCACTGCCATGTCCATGGCCTGGCGCACGTCCAGGCGGTCGAACGGTGGGTGCTGGGTGTTGTAGGCGATGTAGCCGAGGTTGAAACCGGGCTGCTGCATGACCTGCAGCTTGCCATCGGCCTTGAGCGCCGGCAGGTCAGCCGGGCGCGGGTGCAAGGTGACCTGGCATTCGTTGCGGCGCAGCTTCTGGATGCGTACCGAGGGGTCGGTGTTGATCGAGAACACCAGGTTGTCGATTTTCACTTCTTCCGGGGCCCAGTAATCCTTGTTGCCCTTGAAGCGGATCTGCGAGTCCTTCTGATACCGCTGGAACACAAACGGCCCGGTGCCGATCGGTTGCTGGTTGATGTCGCTGGGGCGACCGCTGGCCAGCAGTTGCTCGGCGTATTCAGCAGACAGTATCGAGGCAAAGCTCATCGCCAGGTTCTGGATGAATGCGGCATCGACCTTGTTCAGGGTGAACACCACAGTCAGCGGGCCGGACTTCTCGACCTGGGCGATGTTCTTGTCCAGGCCCATGCTGACGAAGTACGGGAATTCGGTGGGGTAGGCCTTTCGGAATGGCTGGTGCTTGTCGAGCATGCGGTTGAACGTGAAGAGCACGTCGTCGGCGTTGAAATCACGGCTCGGCGTGAAGGCCTTGTTGGCGTGGAACTTTACCCCCGGGCGCAAGTGGAAGGTGTAGCGCAGGCCATCGTCGGAGACCTCCCATTTCGTTGCCAGCGCCGGGTGCACCGCCGTGCCGCCGCGTTCGAACTCCACCAGGCGGTTGTAGATCGGCTCGGCGGCGTCGTTGTCGGTGGCGCTGGTGTACTGGGCGGTGTCGAAACCGGCCGGGCTGCCTTCGGAGCAGAACACCAGGTTCTTGGCCTGGAGGGCAGGGGCCTGGCTCAGCAGGCCGAGGGCGAGCAGGGTCGAAAGGGCGGTGACGTGGCGCATGGCGGTTCCTTTTCCGGCTGTTTACGCCGCCTCGCGGTACGAATGGCGGCAACAGTCTGCCGACTCCGTCGCGGGTAGCGTCGGAGTGGGCTCGAGAGGCTTGCTAGTGGTGAGGTGGCACCCGCCGCCGATTGGCGAGTGCCGGGACCTGGCCTACTTGTCTACGCTGACGCCATAGAAGGCGTTCAATGCAAACGGGCTGATCTTGAAGTCCTTCACCTTGGCACTCATCGGCTGGTACACCGTGGAGTGGGCGATCGGGGTGATCGGCACCTGTTCCTTGAGGATGTGCTGGGCCTTCTGGTAGAGCTCGGTGCGCTTGGCCTGGTCGGAGGTGGCCTTGGCCTGCTTGATCAGGTCGTCGTAGGGCTTGTAGCACCACTTGGAGAAGTTGTTGCCATCGATGGCGTCGCAGCCGTAGAGGGTGCCGAGCCAGTTGTCCGGGTCACCGTTGTCGCCGCTCCAGCCGATCAACATGGCGCCCTGTTCGCCGGCTTTGGAACGTTTGATGTACTCGCCCCATTCATAGCTGACGATCTTGGCCTTGATGCCGATCTTGGCCCAGTCGGACTGCAGCATCTCGGCCATCAGCTTGGCGTTGGGGTTGTACGGGCGCTGCACGGGCATGGCCCAGAGGGTGATCTCGGTGCCTTCCTTGATGCCGGCTTCCTTGAGCAGTTGCTTGGCCTTTTCGGGGTCGTACTTGGCATCCTTGATGGTGGTGTCGTAGGACCACTGGGTGGGCGGCATGGCGTTGACCGCCAGCTGGCCGGCGCCCTGGTAGACCGATTCGATGATCTTCTTCTTGTCCACGGCCATGTCCAGCGCTTCGCGGACCTTCAGCTGGGCCATCGGGTTGGGCTCGTTGCTGCCCTTGATCTTGTCCATCACGTTGTAGGCGATGTAGCCGAGGTTGAAGCCGGCCTGCTGCGGCATCTGCAGGTTCTTGTCGGCCTTCAGCGGCTCGATGTCGGCCGGCCGCGGGAACAGGGTGACCTGGCACTCGTTCTTCTTCAGCTTCTGCATGCGCACCGAGGCGTCGGTGGTGATGGCGAAGATCAGGTTGTCGATCTTCACGTCCTCAGGCTTCCAGTAGTCCTTGTTGCCCTTGAAGCGGATCTGCGCGTCTTTCTGGTACTTGCTGAACACGAACGGACCGGTACCGATCGGCTTCTGGTTGATGTCGGCGGCCTTGCCGTCCTTGAGCAACTGGTCGGCGTATTCGGCGGACTGGATGGAGGCGAAGCTCATGGCCAGGTTCTGGATGAATGCGGCGTCCACTTCATTCAGGGTGAACTTCACGGTGTGATCGTCAAGCTTCTCCACCTTGGCGATGTTCTTGTCCATGCCCATGTCGGTGAAGTAGGGGAATTCGGTGGGGTAGGCCTTACGGAAGGGGTGGTTCTTGTCGAGCATGCGGTTGAAGGTGAACAGCACGTCGTCGGCGTCGAATTCGCGGGTCGGCTTGAAGTAGTCGGTGGTGTGGAACTTGACCCCTTCGCGCAGGTGGAAGGTGTAGGCCTTGCCGTCTTCGGCCACGTCCCATTTGGTTGCCAGGCCGGGGATGACCGCGGTGCCCCCGCGCTCGAACTGGGTCAGGCGGTTGAACACGGTCTCGGCCGAGGCGTCGAAGTCGGTTCCGGTGGTGTATTGCCCCGGGTCGAAGCCGGCCGGGCTGCCCTCGGAGCAGAACACCAGGTTGGACGCGGCGTTGGCCAGCGGAGCGCCAGCGAGCAAACCTGCACCTAGCAGGAACGGAATGACTGCGTGTTTGAGCATGGTGGCCTCATTGTTGTCATTTTTGGTTCGAGGTGGCCTCGTGAGCCGACCTGAGGATACTTATGCAGGGGCTATTCCCAATGCAACAGGCATAAGGATAGTTGGCGTCAGAAAAGTAGTACGAGCGTACATGGATGTCGCATTCGTATAACTTTCGGCGAAGTTGAACGTTTGCGCAGGTGAAATGATGGCTTTTTGCTGGATGTTTCGGGGCAGGAGAGTGTGTGGGATGCACCTCTATAGTGCGTAGGAAATATCTGATTTTGGTAAATAGGGCTGCATTGCAGCCCTGTCGCGACACAAGGCCGCTCCTACAAGGGACCGCATATTCCTGTAGGAGCGGCCTTGTGTCGCGAAAGGGGCGAAAAGCGCCCCCAGCGATCTTTAGGGCATCTGCACTTCGATCAGGCCATCAGCATTCATGCTGACTTCACTGGTACCCGCCTCGATATCCGGCGCCGGTGCCGCCTCATCGGCCGCCATGGCTTTCATCGCCATTGGCGCGCTGCGCAGGTAAGGGCGCGGGTACCCGGAGCTGTTCAGGTTCAGGCTGACCACTTTATAGCCCTTGCCCCCCAGCGCCTCGGTGGCCAGTTGCGCACGGGCCTTGAACGCAGTTACCGCATCCTTGAGCAGCTCATCCTCGCTGGCCTTGCGCGTGGCCGGGGCAATGGAGAAGTCCATGCCGCCCATTTTCAGGTCCTGCAGCAGGTCGGCGGTGAGCTGGGACAGGGCGGGGAAGTCGGCACCTTCCAGGCGCAGCTCGGCGCGTTCGCGCCAGCCGGTGATCTTCTGGCCCTTGCTGTCGTACACCGGGTAGCTGTTGCGGCTGCCTTGGCTGATCTTCACGTCCTTGACCTGGCGTGCCTGCTGCACGGCCTTGTTCATGGTTTCGGTGATCTGCTTGGCGAGCTTGCCCGGGTCGGTATTCTGCGCTTCGCTGTAGAGGGTCACGACCATCAGGTCGCGTGCCACTTCCTTGCTGACTTCGGCGCGCAGCGATACCTGGTTGTAGCGCGGCTCGTCGGCCGCCAGTGCCGGCAGGCTGGCAAGCAGGCCGCAGGACAGGATCAGGGCCGCGCCGCGACGTGGGATGTGCATGTATTACTCCTTGGCAATAGTGGGCGTGGGGTCTGGCCATCCATTCCACGCATGGCCCATCAGACCCGAAGCAGTGTAGTGGGTTCAAAAGTGCCACTATGAACGTGTGACAAAGTGTGGCGCTTTGCCGCATCGCTGCAGCGGGGGGCCTGGCTTCGGTATACTCCAGCCGATTTTCCTGGAGCACTCATCGGGAGAGCGCATGCTCGCCGCCGCACAACCGTTGTCCGCAACACGCCAGAACCTCTGGCGCCTGACCGTCATTCGCGTTCTGGTCCTGGCCGCCCAGGCAGGCTCCGTGGGCGTCGCCTATTGGACCGACCTGCTGCCGCTGCCGTGGCTGTCGTTGGCCGCGACCTTGGCTTTGTCGTCGCTACTTTGCGCGTTCACCGCCCTGCGCCTGCGCCTGTCGCTGCCGGTCACCGAGACTGAATATGCCTTGCAGCTGGCTTGCGACCTGCTGATTCACAGCGCCTTGCTGTACTACTCGGGGGGCTCGACCAACCCGTTCGTTTCCTATTACCTGGTGCCGCTGGCAATCGCCGCGGTGACCTTGCCGTGGCTGTATTCGCTGATCCTCTCGGGGATCGCCCTGACCGCCTACAGCTTGTTGCTGGTGCAGTTCTACCCGCTCGAAGGGCTGCCGATGGCACGGGACAAGATGCAGGTCTACGGCATGTGGCTGAGTATCGCCCTGGCCGCTGCAGTGATCACCTTCTTCGCTGCGCGCATGGCCGAAGAGCTTCGCCGCCAAGAGCAGCTGCGCTCCGAGCGCCGCGAAGAAAGCCTGCGTGATGAGCAGCTGCTGGCCGTCGCCACTCAGGCCGCTGGTGCGGCTCACGAACTGGGCACACCCTTGGCGACCATGAGCGTGCTGCTCAACGAAATGCGCCAGGACCACACCGACCCGCTTTTGCAGGAAGACCTGCAGATCCTTCAGGACCAGGTCAAGCTGTGCAAGGAAACCCTGCAGCAACTGGTGCGCGCCGCTGAGGCCAACCGCCGCCTGGCAGTGGTCGAACAGGACGTCACCGCCTGGCTCGACGAGGCGCTGAACCGCTGGCACCTGATGCGCCCGGAGGCCAGCTATCGCTTCCAGCGCCTGCGTGACGGCCAGGTGCCGCGCCTGACGCCGCCACCGGACCTGACCCAGGCGCTGCTGAACCTGCTGAACAATGCAGCCGATGCCTGCCCCGATGACCTGCAGGTGACCCTTGACTGGGACGCCCAGGATATTCTGATCAGTATCCGCGACCATGGCCCTGGGGTGCCGCCGGCCATCGCCGAAGCGATTGGCAAACCCTTCATTACTACCAAAGGCAAAGGCTTCGGCCTGGGCCTGTTCTTGAGCAAAGCCAGCGTGACCCGTGCGGGCGGTTCGGTGAAACTCTATAGTCATGAACAGGGTGGCACCCTGACCGAATTGCGCCTGCCCCATGGCAAGCGAGGAGATGAATGATGAGCGAAGAAAACCAGGTCGAAGGCGAAGAGCTGCCGCACCTGCTGCTGGTGGACGATGACGCCACCTTTACCCGGGTCATGGCCCGAGCCATGAGCCGCCGCGGTTTCCGCGTGAGCACTGCCGGTTCCGCCGAGGAAGGCCTGCTCCTGGCCCAGCAGGACCTGCCGGACTACGCCACGCTCGACCTGAAGATGGAAGGCGACTCGGGCCTGGTGCTGCTGCCCAAGCTGCTGGAGCTGGACCCAGAGATGCGCGTGGTGATCCTGACCGGTTACTCGAGCATCGCGACCGCCGTCGAGGCGGTCAAGCGTGGTGCCTGCAACTACCTGTGCAAGCCGGCTGACGCCGACGACGTGCTGGCGGCGCTGCTCTCGGAGCATGCCGACCTGGACTCCCTGGTGCCGGAAAACCCGATGTCGGTGGACCGCCTGCAGTGGGAACACATCCAGCGTGTGCTGAACGAGCACGAGGGCAATATCTCCGCCACCGCGCGGGCGCTGGGCATGCACCGCCGGACCTTGCAGCGCAAATTGCAGAAGCGCCCCGTTCGCCGCTGACTCAGCGTGGGCTTCTTC